>DATINK010000295.1:0-4326 GCA_035474355.1 Chitinophagaceae bacterium
GCATACGACGTACATCAGTCACTCCAGGGCAAAGATTATGAACAGGTAGCCTGGAATGAATGGACGGCCCGGTCAGAAGCCGATACCGTTCCCGGGGCCTTGACTTTTTTTAAATATGCAGCATCAAAAGGTATCCGGATCTATTTTATCAGTAATCGGGGTGAAAGCGAAAGGACAGGCACACTTCAGAACCTTATCAAATTTGGATTCCCCGATGCCAGCAATGATCATTTATTGCTGCGGCAGACAACTTCCGGCAAGGAAATAAGGAGACAACAAGTAATGAACGATCATGATGTACTGCTATTATTTGGAGATAACCTGAGTGATTTCTCAGACCTGTTTGATAAAAAACCCTATGAAGAAAGACTGGCGGCTACCCGGCGCCTTACAACAGAATTCGGGAATCGTTTTATTGTGTTACCCAATCCCGCATATGGCGATTGGGAGCTTTCCCTGTACCAGTTTAAATCCCTCAACCTTTCACAGAAGGATTCTGCCGCACGTCATTGGCTGAAAAGTTATTAAAAAATATCTGGTTATTTTGCCCGATAACACAACACATATGAAATGCAGAGCACTATTAGCAGTACTGGTTTTTGTATCGCTGGCTGCTTCCTCACAAGATCTTTACGTACCCCGTAATATTAAAAACACTTACAAAAAAGGAACCCGGTCGATGGATGGGAAACCCGGACCCAATTACTGGCAGAATACAGCCCGGTATAATATTACAATCACGGCTATGCCGCCAGATAGAAATATCAAGGGAACTGAAACCATCACTTATTTTAATAATAGTCCGGACACGCTGAGAAACGGGAACATTAAATTGTTGCTCAATATTCATAAACCGGGAGCTCCCCGCAATGGGGGTGCCAGCCAGGATTACCTTACCGCCGGCGTAACGATAGATGCATTCAGTCAAAACGGGCAAAAGACAAACTGGAGAAATAATCCGAATAGTTTTACCAATGTGCGTTTCAGTTTTGCTAAACCCCTGATGCCCCATGATTCAGTTCGCCTGGCAATTGACTGGCATTACGAGATCTCACTGGAAAGCGGAAGAGAAGGCATGATCGATTCGACCACTTATTTCCTGGCTTATTTCTATCCCCGTTTAGCTGTTTACGATGATTCGAATGGGTGGGACCAGATGCCTTTTATGGATTCTCATGAATTCTACAGCGATTTCAATGATTATACAGTGACGATCAACGCCCCAAAAAATTATATTGTCTGGGGTACAGGCACACTGCAGCAGCCGGAAACACTATTACAGCCTGCTGTATTGAATCGCTTTAAAAATTCATTGACCAGTGATGAAGTTATTCGTATCGTAACAAAAGAAGACCTGGCGGCAAAAAATGTAACTACACAAAACGCTGTCAACAGCTGGCAATTCAAAGCCACGAATATTCCCGATATGGCTTTCGGCCTCAGCGACCATTATGTATGGGATGGAACCAGTGTGATCGTTGACGATGCCATTAAAAGAAGAGCGAGTGCACAGGCAGCCTATAATGATACAGCCAAAGACTATAAGTATGTTGCGGGTTATGCAAGACATTCTCTCGATTGGTTATCCCATAACCTGCCGGGTGTTCCTTATCCTTATGAAAAGTCAACTGTTTTCCATGGTTATGCGGGTATGGAATACCCGATGATGGCGAATGATGAAACGTATGCGGATACTAACTTTTCAAGATTTGTTGCGGAACACGAGATCGCGCATACATATATGCCTTTTTATATGGGGATCAATGAAACCCGTTATGGTTTTATGGATGAAGGCTGGGCAACTTTTTATGAATACTTTATCGGTATCGCGGATATGGGAGAGAAAAGAGCCAGTGACTTATTCAAGAGCTTTCGCGTCAGAGGCTGGATCGGGGATCCTTCCCAGGATGAAGATGTTTCCATTATCACTCCCGGTGATGCTATGACAGGACGGGGATTTGGCAACAATGAATATGGGAAAGCAGCACTCGGTTACATTGCCATGAAGGAATACCTCGGGGATGAATTATTTAAAAAATGCCTGCATGAGTACATGGCCCGCTGGAATGGAAAACATCCATTACCCTGGGATTTTTTTAACACTTTCAGCGATGCATCGGGTAAAAACCTGAACTGGTTCTGGAACGCCTGGTTCTTCAGTAATAATTATATAGATCTTTCACTGAAGTCAACTTCTAAATCCGGGAAAGGCTATTCAGTCAGTATCGAGAACCTGGGTGGAATGCCGGCTCCTGTGAATATCGTAGTTACGTATGCTGATGGGACCACAGAAGCTTTTCATCAATCACCGGCGATCTGGCAAAAAGATATAAAACAAACTACAGTTGCTTTACCTATTAAGAAAGAAGTAGCGTCCGTTTCTCTTGAGGGAGGGATCTTTATGGATGCTGATAATACAAATAATAAAAAGCCGCTGAAAGGATTTTAATTTCGAAATTCCTGGCTGATCATCAGTCCGTAGAAACCGCCATCGAGTATGCCGATACCAATTCTTCCAAACGAAGGATTCAGGATATTGGCACGATGTCCCGGTGAATTCATCAGGTTCTTATGAGCGATCTCCAAAGTTTGTGCGAGTGCCAGGTTTTCGCCCGCTGCGCTGAACCGGATATGCGCTTTTTTCATCCTGTCGAAAGGATCCATGCCTTCCGGGTTTTCATGCGCGAAATAACCTCTTGTAAACATGTCATTGGAATGTGCCCTGGCAATCGGGACCAGGTCGGGATCCGCTTTTAATGGTGTAAGGCCTTCTTTCTCCCTTTCTTCATTGATCAGGTCGATCATCATCGCTTCAAGATCGGGTCGGGGCTTACCCTGATCATATTTGAAATGAAGAGCAACCTTTTCATGGGATTCCGGCATGATGGCCAGGCTGTTCATCGTCTGCCTCACTGCCTGGTCGAAAACAGGAGCCAGTTTTTTATTCACCCATTCGGATTGCATGGCCAGTTTTCCTGCCAGCCTGCTTTCACGCGTTTCACGGGTGATGCTCTCCTTGAGAGGTAAGGCAAGCAAGAGGGCAGAAATGATCACGCAATAAAAAAAACCGTTTACAGCCCCGGGAACGATGCCCAGGGTTTTATTGGCCGGATCAGCCGAGAATTTCTCCGGTATCGCACGGAATATATATCGGGATATCATTCCGAGTAAAAGCCTTGCGATGATAACTGTAAGGATAAAAGCCACGGGAAGTAACCAAGCCCCCAAATTGAAGATGCCGGCTAATACTTTCGCGACTTTAGGATAAAAAATATAACCCATCCCAAAACTGCCGGCCCAAACGGCGAGGTCCAGCAAACCCAGGATCAAACCACGCCTCCAGCCGGCATAGACGGCCAGGAGGAAGATAACGGCAAGCGAAAAATCTATCCAATTCATAGCGTAAGATTAATGGTGATGCTTGTTGAACGGGGAAAGGCAACAGAATATTTGAAGAATTTGGAGCGGGACAGGATTTTCACAAATCCTAAAATTTCAACTTGTATGCCATGAGCTCATAAAGCATTCTTAAGATTCAATTGGCAATGGGTATAGGTAAAAAATTAGCTCCCCTTTAGGGGATGGGGGCAGGAATGTTTAATGGCTGGCCTCAGACAGATAAGCGCTGACCGGCTCACAGGTGCAGACCAGGTTCCTGTCGCCATAAGTGTTATTCACGCGGGCAACAGATGGCCAGAACTTATTCTCCAAAACATAAGGCAAAGGAAAAGCGGCTTGCTCCCGGGTATAGGGATGAGTCCAGGCCGAGCTGCAGATCACGGCCTGCGTATGCGGCGCATTCTTTAATGCATTGTCTTTTTTATCTGCCCCTTTTTCAATGGCCCTGATCTCTTCGCGGATCTCCAGCATCGCGTTACAGAAACGATCCAGTTCGGCCTTGTCTTCACTTTCTGTTGGTTCGATCATGATCGTCCCCGGAACCGGAAAACTCATGGTGGGAGCATGAAATCCATAATCAATAAGGCGTTTGGCCACATCTTCTGCTTCTACTTCCGCTGATTTCTTAAATGGTCGCAGGTCCACAATGAATTCATGCGCGCACTCTCCATTGTGATTGGTATAAAGTATTTCATAAGCGCCCCTGAGCCTCGCACGCATATAATTAGCATTAAGGATCGCGTATTCCGTTGCTGACCTCACACCGTTTTGTCCCAGCATCCTGATATAACCATAACTGATCAGGAGAATGGAAGCGCTTCCATAAGGAGCTGCCGACGACCGGTTCCTGACCGAATACCGCAAGGCCGCCCGCCCGGCGCAGGTGCTCGAGCGATATTCGGCCCGCCACCCGGAGCTGGCCGACGA
>DATINK010000296.1:0-2899 GCA_035474355.1 Chitinophagaceae bacterium
AAAGAAGGAACTACCTATTACAATATTGATGATCTCTCACAATATCCACCCGGTAAAGCGGAGAGTACATTGCGGGAGGACAATAATTATGCTTCTTCTATCCTATCCATCCATGAAGCAGTACCGGGTCATTGCCTGCAGGGTATTTATAATAACAAGAAATCACCTGATGTCCTGAGATCCGTCTTTCAGAATGGCGCGATGATCGAAGGCTGGGCCGTATATACCGAAGCGATGATGGTGGAGAATGGCTGGTATGATCATACTCCCGGAATTGAACTCGCCCTGGGTGTTTGGCGCCTCCGGGAACTGGCCAATGTGATTATCGATTATGATATCCAGGTCCTGGGAAAACCAAAGGATGCCATCACGGGTTTTTTAACCAAAGAATGTTTTCAGACCAGTGCGCAGGTGGAAGAAAAATATCGCCGGGCCACACTTTCCCAGGTACAGTTATGTTCTTATTTCACAGGAGCAACAGCGATCCAGTCCTTAAGAAACGAATACCAGGAGAAAATGGGAGACAAATACAGCCTGAAAGATTTTCATGAGAAGTTTCTGAGCTATGGGAGCTCCCCGGTGAAATATATAAGGGAAAGGATGCTTCAATGATCGGATGATGATACAAAAAGTACTTTGTATTTCAAAGTGAATTGTAATTACCTCTGCAACAATGACTTAGTTAGCCCCTCCTTTGAAGGGGTTTGGGGAGGCCCTTCTTTTCAATTCTTTTTTAATCAATGCCAGTTCCCGCCCGGTCTGTCCTTTCACCGAAGTATTCTCTTGCGCTCTTCGCATTAAATAAGGGATCACATCCTTTATCGGGCCAAAGGGAAGGTATTTGCTGACAGAACAACCTGCATGCGCAAGATTAAAAGTGATATTATCACTCATGCCATAGAGTTGGCTCCAATGCACACGCGGATGTGATAGAGGCAGTCCTTTTTTCAGCAATAATTCTGTAGCCAGTAAATTGCTATACTCATTATGGGAGGCAACGATCAGTCCTACCCTGTCCAGGTTTTCAATACAAAATGCCAGTCCCGTATTATAATCTTTGTCAGTCGCTTCTTTATCCGGTTGGATAGGTGACAAATATCCTTTCTCCTTCGCCCTTTTTCTTTCTTTTTCCATATAAGCACCACGGACCAGTTTCGATCCCAGGATAAAATTTCTTTCTTTGGCTGCGGCCAGGGAATCTCTCAGGAAATTAAGCCTGTCATGGCGATAATGCTGGATCGTATTATACACCACCACGCTTTCCTTATTGAAAGTATCCATCATCAATAAAGTCAGTGCGTCCAATGGATGTTGTATCCAGGATTCTTCCGCATCCACCATCACGCCTATCTTTTTTGCTGAGGCGGTCTCACAGATACGCATCATCCGGAGCCTCACGCGGTGCCATTCTTCTTTTTCGGCTGCTGGCAATGCCTCCATCGCTCTTAAAAATCTCTTCATGAGTGTGCCTGCATCGTTCTGCATCAATTCATCCAGTTTTTCCAATAAGGCAAAACGTGCAAAGCCCGTAACCTTGATGCTCATGAAAGGAATATTGGACTGGCTGGCCGCATAATTGATAACACGAATGAATTCATCGCAGGCATGGTTAAAATTCTCTTCCCCTTCTTTGCCTTCCACACCGTAATCCAGGATGGCTTGTACATGGTACTCGCTGAGTTTGCTCGCCACCAGGGCGGTTTGTTCCAGCGTTTCACCCCCGACAAATTGTGAAAAGATCGTGCGCCTGATGATGCCGCGAATAGGAAGATGCATACGAATGGCCCAGGGGGTCAGCCGGGTGCCCAGCTTCACCAGCCACGACCTTCCCATCATGGAAAAAAGGAATCTTGCTTTCTTTAACCCCTTATCGGATTTATATTGAAAAGCCAGCTCAGTGTTGTCAAATGAAATGTCAGGACTTGATTCCATACGTTGAATCCTCAAATGTACTTATGAAGTACGAAATACGAAGTACGAACTACGAAGTACGAATAAAACTTGTTGCACCCCTTTAGGGGATGGGGGCAGATTACGGATTATCTTTACTAAAACCCAGTATATGTCTTCAAAAAAAGGATCCGAGAGCCTGGTCATCATGACTGAACTCGTACTTCCCAACGATACAAATGTTTTTGGGAACCTGATGGGTGGCCGCCTGATGTATTGGATGGATATCGCGGCAGCTTTAGCCGCACAAAAACATTGCAATGCCCCGGTCGTGACCGCTTCTGTGGATAATATTTCCTTTGAATATCCCGTGAAGCTGGCCAACGCAGTTCATATTGAAGCCCATGTCACAAGAGCATTCAATACATCGATGGAAATACACCTGAATGTTTGGGGTGAAGACCTCATCAAACAAAAAAAATACAAGAGCAATGAAGCTTATTACACATTTGTGGCATTGGATATGAATAGTAAACCAATGCCTGTGCCGCAATTGGTACCTGAAACCGCAGATGAAAAGAGATTATTTGCCGGCGCATTAAGGAGAAGGCAATTACGATTGATACTGGGAGGAAAACTAAAGCCCGATGATGCGACGGAATTAAAGGCGCTATTTATAAAAGACTGATGAATTTAGTTTAGAGTTATGAGTTAAGAATTTTTTATTCTTGTCTTAGCAACTCATAACTTATAACTCATAACTCCGAAGATGGGTGAAAGGTTAAGGAATTTCCATCCGATAAGAAAGATCGTTTACCTGATCGTAGGTATTTTCTCTTATCCTGGCCTGGCCATTGTCAATAAACTCCGGATCTCAGGAACGGAGCATTTCAGGAAACTTCCCCGCAAAAATGTTTTATTCGTCAGCAATCACCAGACCTATTTCGCGGATGTGATCTGCTTCCTGCATATTTTTTGTGCGGTGAAATGGGGGAAGAAAGATAAACTG
>DATINK010000297.1:0-2288 GCA_035474355.1 Chitinophagaceae bacterium
TAGCAACCAGTGCATGTGCTGAAATGCCTTCATTCAATTCAAAGATGATGATATTGGTTTCAACGGGAAGGATCATCTTAACGATCTTATTCTTTACGATCGATTCAGCGATCTGCCGCGCATGGACATGGTCTTGATCCAGCCTGTCAATATTGTGTTGAAACGCATAGATTCCCGCTGCAGCCAGGAAGCCGGCTTGTCGCATTCCTCCCCCGAAGACTTTTCTTACCCTTCTTGCCTTTTGTATCATTTCTTTTTTCCCCAATAACAAGCTTCCCACCGGGCATGCTAAACTTTTACTCAGGCAAAGGGATATCGAATCGAATACGCTGCCATATTGCTTAGGGGATTCTTTTTTAGCCACCAGCGCATTGAAAAGCCGTGCACCATCCATATGATAGCTTAGCTTATTTTTTTTGCATATCTCAGCGATCCTCAGGATCTCATTAAAATCATAACAGGAACCGCCACCGCGATTGGAAGTATTCTCAAGACAAACAAGACTTGTATTTGCCCGGTGGTTATCGTGTGGGTTGATGGCCAGGGTAACCTGCTCAGCAGTGATTCGTCCTCTTTCGCCCCTGATCAATTTGACCGATGCGCCCGAATTGAATGCAATACCTCCGCCTTCATATTGGTAAACATGCGCTAATTCATCACAAATGACCTCGTCTCCCGGTTGGGTATGACACTTGATAGCGATTTGGTTGGTCATGGTGCCGGAGGGACAAAAAACTGCGGCCTCCATGCCGAACATATCTGCAGACATGGACTCCAGTTCATTGATCGAGGGGTCCTCTCCGAACACATCGTCTCCGACCCGGGCCTTCATCATGGCTTCCATCATTCCCGGGGTGGGTTTGGTTACCGTATCTGACCTGAAATCAATGGGCATTTTCGAAAATTTCGTTGCAATATACTCCGTTCACTCCTCAAAACAGGCAGTTGACGAAGCTCCCCTCCGGTTTCGGGAGTCATTGTTTAATTTGGCATAGTAAATGGGTGAACCGAATTTCATTAATCTCGTCGCCCTGATCCTGTTTTCAGCGCTGATGCTTGTTGGCGGCTTATACCTGCTGGCAAAATTCCACAGCCTGTTTCGCCGGTGGATCAGGAATGAATGGGCCCGGAAAAATATCACCGTGGTCCTGGTGGCTATATGCATCGACCTTTCCCTTTCTCCTTTTTATCCAGATTTCCGTAATGCAGTAGACCAATCCAAACTGCTTTATTATTATTTCAAGATCATCATCGGTATAACGGCGGAGACCGTCTTTGTATTCAATATTCCCTGGCTGCTCATCACCACCGCATGGTTTCGCTCCCTGACATTCCGAAAAAGGATGACCCTGACCCTGATCACGATCATTTCAAGTTGTATGCTGGCAGGCGTTCTATGGTGCCTGGTAACGAACAAGGGAAATCTCAAAGGAGTTGAGTATAATATGCTGTATAGTTTTTATACAGGTTGTATGACAGGTCTGATATATGTTACGATGAGTTATGTTGATCTTGACAAGAAAAGAAAACTCAATGAAAAAGAACTTGAGGTATCCCGGCTGCAGGCTTTAAAAACCAAGGCTGAGCTCGACGTGCTTCATTCTAAAATAAATCCCCATTTCCTGTACAACGCACTTAATTCGATCGCTGATCTTTCAGTGACCGATGGAAAGAAAGCCAGGAAAATGACGGTGGCGCTGGCCGACCTCTTCCGGTACAGTATTAATTACTCCGACCATAATTTTTCTACTGTAAAAGAAGAGCTGGAAATGGCCGAAGTGTATTTACAGATCGAGAAGATCAGGTTTGAAGACAAACTGAATTATACCATACAGTCAGATGAAGCCAGCCTGTTTTTCCTGGTTCCCCGTTTTGTATTGCAAACCCTGGTAGAGAATGCAGTGAAACACGGGTTGAAAGCCACTGGCCAAATGACTGAAATTCTCATTGAAGTAAAAATAATCAATGAAGTGCTGGCGATTGCTATTGTTGACAACGGCCCGCCTTTCCCCGATGAGATCGTTCCCGGGTATGGGATCAAGAGTGTATATGATAAGCTGGACCTTCTTTTCCCGGGTCAATACAGCATTCATTTCATTAATCAGCCGCGCAAACAGGTGCTTATTCAAATCACTAAACTGGTGAAAAATGAACCCCGTGTATAAAGCGATCGTGATCGATGACGAACCGGCTGCCCGCCGGTTGATGAAAAATTTACTGGATGAACATAAGGACGTCATCGAAGTGATCGGTGAAGCCAGCAATGGGAGAGAGGCGATCCAAAAGAC
>DATINK010000298.1:0-4945 GCA_035474355.1 Chitinophagaceae bacterium
ATTTTGGCTATGATATTGCCATGAAATACAGGGAGCTTAAGTTTGGAAACTTCCATATCCTGGGACAATTTATTTGCAAACAATGCTTACAATATTGTCACCATGATGAAGGAATAACAGCCTGCCATCGTAATGCCTGCAACAAGGAATGGGTTTGGGTAATGCGGGAAAACAGTAAAGCCTTTGCAGGATTGCCTTTGACTTCTTTACCCGGACATATTTTTACGGATCAATCTTTACAACCCCACCCGTTTTTCGGAGATACAGTGATGAGAGCGACTGTTGATACTGGCCAATCTAAATGGTATACGACGGGGCAGGGGGATTGTCACGCACATTTTAAGTACAAAATATTCAAAGACAATTACCATCCGGTCGTCTTATTAAAAGAATGGAATTATTGGGGAGGTTGCCGCGCCGGTGGCAGCTTTGATTATACGCTTTCCTTCAAAATGCCGCAAGGGATCTTGTATACAATTAAGAACAGGATCCTTATGGAAAAATATGGGGATGGCCTTGACGACAAATAATTAACCAGGCACGAGACGTTCCTACGGAACGTGCATCCTAAATTAGAACATTCATTCTATCCGCGAGATGTCCCTACGGGACATAACCCACGAAACGTTCCTAGGGAACGTGTTTCCTTTATTCGAACATTTCTACCCATGAGATGTCCCTACAGGACAATGGGTCAATCAATATTGATGTATTCTACAATAAGACGTCGAGCCCTAACGCAATGGTATTGTGTTCCGTAGGAACACATCGTAGGTAGAACCGAAACGTGAAATAATACGGGCGTCCCGTAGGGACGCTTCGTGCTATTCGGGTTCTTTGAAGATGTATCGATTATCGTATTCAATATCAAATTCATTCAGCATTCTGGGATATTCTCGAAGGAATTCCTCCTTTTTATGGTGAGACTCCTGGTTTTGGATATAACTGATCACATTCTGCACATCGCTTTTTGAATAAGAGAATGCTCCGTATCCTTCCTGCCAGGCGAATGTCGATTTACAAAATCTCTCCGTCCTCACATATTTGCTACTCTCTGTCTTCACGTTTTGCATCAATGAGGAAATGGATTGATGTGGTCGCATGCCAATTAATATATGCACATGGTCCGGCATGCTATTTATTTGTAGCATTTTATGCTCATTGGCCTGGATGATGCCCGTAATGTATTTATGTAATTTATCACTCCATTGTTTTTGAATGAGCGCAGCCCGGTATTTTACAGCAAATACAAACTGAATGTGAAGCTGTGTATAGGTATTGGCCATTTACATAATTTTCTTGTATAAATGGCGAATTTCGATAGATGTTGTAAAAATCCAAATACCATTTTGCGGATACAAAAGCACGAAACGTTCCTACGGAACGTGTTTCCTTAATCCGAACATTCTTTCTACCCATGAAATGTCCCTACGGGACATAACCCACGAAACGTTCCTAGGGAACGTGTTTCCTTTATCCGAACATTCTTTCTACCCATGAAATGTCCCTACGGGACAATATGTCAATCAATATTAATGGATCCTACAATAAGACGTCGAGCCCTGACGCAATGGTATTGTGTTCCGTAGGAACACATCGTAGGTAAAACCAAAATGGAAAATATACCGGCGTCCCGTAGGGACGCTTCGTGCAAATTGTGCGATTAATCAGATGCTTCGAAAAATGCTGAGTAGCAAACCGAACGCACAAGAGTGCGACGCAACGAAGCTGATAGTAGCACAGAAGCCGGGAACAAAATTATTTCACCTTACTAACTATCCCGCCTTTCCTGCTATCCACTGACACAGTATACTTCCCAGCCCCCTGTATGATCCACCTCACTGTTACAGAAGATAGCCCCGGAATATTTCGGACTGCAATATTAGCCGCATCTGTTTTTTGTTCAGTGGTTATATTCAGATCAGGATTGTCAACCACCATGCTGGCGATGACAGTTGCACCGCTCAATGAAATATAGTCAGGCCTTTCAATTTTATATTTCAGGTCCTGGCTGGAATGGGTGGGCATCAGGCGATTGTTGGAAATAACAGCCGTTACTTCTTTCAAACCGTCACCGAGATCTTTTTCTTTAATGGTATCTACATTTAATTTAGGTGTCTGGTAACAATGATAGATCGTGAATGCCATGTTACGATGGGCATCGCTTTGCATCAGGAAACCAGGGTGCGCCCTTCCGAAATTCTTTTTGAATCCGCCGATCTCGATCTTACCGTATTGCGGATGATTGTATTCATGCCAGGGAACAAAAGCATCTTCAAAAAGTAAATACCTGTCGAAATCATAATTGGAATTATCCTGGGGATTGCGGGTGGCATCACTGTTAAAGAATAGATAGGGGGTCCACAATTCATTGGAAAAAGTATAGATCCCGCGACTGCCATAGAACCAATCCAGTTCACCACCATAGACGGTATAGAGGTCTTTATAAACCACCAGGTACTTATAACCCGGTATCAACGTTTCTCCTTTCTTCCCGATCACGTCATAGATCTGGATGTCGGCAGCATTATAAGTACTGATATCACTTTCCGCACCGGGTCCGCGTAATATTTGTCCGCCGGCATTGTGAAAACTTTGCGCCGCGGCAATATTTGGGTGCTTCATGACAAACTCTTCTATCGCCCTGTTCTCGGGCAATGAGAACGGATATTTATAAGCGCCACCCTGAATATAATTGGGTTGCCAGTTCCATCCCCAATCACGGTTGGGATCGTATTCAAAAGTGTAACCATCTTCATTGACCTGCCCGTCACCATCGTTATCGATACCTTCCAGTCCCAGTATTTCATAATCACCTTTTTCATCCGGTCCCACCTGTATCATTTTCCGGGGATCTGTGGGGTCGAGGCGAAACCTTCCATTGGGGTTTTTACGGCGCATGATGAGAATTTCATTGTCGCCATCCAGGTCATCATATCCATCTTCATCCATCAGCCCATCCCGGTCGTTGTCAATAGGCAATACGCCGGAGCGTGGCGAACTTCCTGTATTGGGTTTATGAAAATAGCTGTCTCTTCCGTCAGGATTGATCGTAGGAACAATATAAAAAACTTTATCAGCCAGCAATTCCTGTACGAATTTATTATCCCTGAATGATTCAGTAAGATACCATGCGGTATACATGGCGAATTCGCTGCCCTGGACCTCGTTGGAGTGAATATTACCATCAATATACATTCCCGGCTTTTTATCAACGTTGCCTTTTTTGAAATCAGTGATGGTCAGGCACCAGAGGTCGCGGCCCTCGTAAGATTTTCCCAGCGATTCAAGTTTTGCCAGTTCAGGATAGGCGGCTGCGATCTTCTTGCAGATATCTGTTATACCGGCATGGTCATTATACCGGCTCCAGTTCATCGGCACTTTGGGATTCACCGGTGATCCGGCTGCTTTAAAGAGCTGGTCGGCTGTCTGCGCATTTGAACAGAGCGTAAAAAAAGCAAAGCTTGAGATGATAAAGACAAATCGATATATAAAGCGGGTCATAATTAGCAATTTTAAATAATCAATAATTAAAGAGTTATGTCAATCGATTTAGCACCCGTTGTCGGGCTGGCAGCTTCAATGGAAATTTTTCCGCTTCCTTTGATGAGCCAGGTCAGTTGTTGTGTACTATATCCTTCAAGCGAATTCAGTAATTGTGTTTTCCTGCCACTGATCAGGGATTGGCCGGCGCCGGTATTCATTTTGACATTGATGCGTTTAACCCAGTATGTCCGCTCACCCAGCTTTGCGTGAGAGGCAAGTGCGCCTTTATTAATAACATCTACTGTAACGCGACTCAACCCGCTACCCACTTTTTCGGTTTTCACATTGATGATATCGACTTCCGGCTGCAAAGCGGCTAACCGGAGAAAGAAACTGGTGTATTTCTTAGCCAGGTCAGGAACCAGCTTGAAAGGAGGGGAGGTCAATAAAAATGGATTTAATCCTCCCACTTCAACATGTTGATTAGGGAAATCAGGATGTTGAATGGGTTTCCAATCTGTATAACTATTCGTGATACCCTGTTTCTCAGCCCAACGCAGGTAATTAGCGACAGAATCCTCAACGGTAAATGCTTTTTCGTTCTTTGTACTATCCGGGCGCGTTTTAGGAACCCACCAGCCCGGGGTACTGAAACTATAACGTCCATAATGATAATAAGCCCAGGAAAGAAATTCTCCTCCCGTAGTAGTTGCACGGGGAGCGTCTTTCATGTTCACTACTTTATTATAGAGATCCGATACCATGCGGTTAGCCTTTACATCGTTCTCCAGCCATCCGTTCAATACGGGTTGAGCTACTGACAACGGATTAAAAGAATAAGGAGTGGAAAGGTTGTTGTTGCTGCTGAAACTGATGACCGCATAAATATTATACAATTCATATAAAAGATCCAGCAAGGCCCTTGATTCGTTTTCCGAAACAGCGAATTCTCCGGAGCCCGGCGTAAAAGAGGGGTGTTTGTAGGAAAAATTGCGGTTGAACATCACACCGCCTTCACCGTCTTCATTGAACTGTCCATCCTTGTCGTTATCAAGTCCTTCTGTATATAAGAGGTATTTCCCTTTTTCTCCTTTTGCGGGATCTGCTTTGATCAATCCCCGGGGATCATCCGGGTTGATACGATAATCACCCACCGGTGATTCCACCCGCATCCAGGTGATCTTGCCATTATTATCGAGATCATCGAACCCATCTTCATTGGTTTTGCCGTCCCGATCTTCATCGGTTGTCTTTGCATTGCCCTGTCGCTCATACTGCAGGCTTGCGAAATATTGTTCCGAAGCATCAGGGCTCATGTTCGGAAAAACATAGAAAGTAGTTTTGGCTAAAAGCGACTTGATGCTGTCTGTACCACTTCCCCTGAGTAATTCTTCTGCAAACCCGATCGCAAGTTCCGGGCCGAGAAGCATATTACCTTCCAGAGCACCCACAATGGCAA
>DATINK010000299.1:0-4340 GCA_035474355.1 Chitinophagaceae bacterium
CCTTTATAGCCGAATATGGTGTATTTACCCCCTGTCATTACCATTTTCACCAGGTAATTAAGAAAGCCATGAAGCTCCACGCCCGAATGCGAGGGGCCTGTCAGGCAACCGCCTCTGAACACGCCTACATTCATTCCAAAATAACGACCGTATTCCTGCGCCATGATGTCCCCGGATGTTTTCGATGCGCCAAACAATGAATGCATTGTCTGGTCGATCCGGCAATGTTCATTAATGCCGTGGTAATCCTTTTTATCTGCATAATCATAACGTGTTTCCAATTCTTCCATTGGTAATTCATTAGGGCTATCGCCATACACTTTATTCGTACTCACGTGAATAAAGACCGCCTGCGGAGAATAGATCCTTGTCGATTCAAGAAGGTTGACAGTCCCTACCGCATTCACATCAAAATCAACCAGGGCAATATCCCGGGCTTTGTCGTGCGAGGGCTGGGCTGCACAATGAATGATGGCATCAAAACGGTTTTGCGAAAAGAAATCCAACAATTTTTCACGGTCACGTATATCGATATTTACGTGCGTGAAATTTTTGGTGGAGGCCATGATCCGTTCAAGATTCCAGCTTGTATCCCCCTGCTCCCCAAAGAAGAATTTGCGCATGTTATTGTCGATCCCCGTTACATGGTGTCCTTTCTTATCGAAATAAGTGACGGCTTCGGAACCGATGAGTCCGCTTGATCCTGTAACCAATATATTCATACCTGATCCAATTATTTTTATTTCTGTATGAGCTTTGCTTTTATTTTCCTGAGCCAGGTTGGGTATTTCGACTTACAACTTTCCATTAATTCGAACTCCGGATCCTGTTTACGCGGTTCCTTCTGCGCACTGATGATAGCCTCATCAAAACATTGCATATAACGGCTGATCATGGATTCAATATTATATTGCTTGCCGGTGATCCAGGCATGCTGCCGGCACCGGAAAAGCATGGCCGGATCACTATATAACATTTTAATTTTTTCAATAAACCCCTGTATATCGCCAACAGGAACGAGGTATCCATTTTCGCCGGGGTTAACCAATTGCTGGTTACCGCTTTCAATAATGGTCACCACCGGGCAACAACCATTTGCCATGGCTTCCACCAGTGATATGCAGAATCCTTCGTAAGCAGATGTGAGAATAAATATCCCGGCGTTTCTCATATGATTGAGCAGTTCCCCGTTTTTTATCCATCCGGGCATTTCCACATTACCCGCATTGATTTCCCCTGATAATTGTTTTTCAATTTTTGAATATAATTCTCCGTCGCCGATGATCTTGAAATGAAATGGGATGTTTTCTTTTTTTATCCCTTCGATGATCGGTACCAGGTCGGAGGCCCTTTTTTGTTGATCTTCCAGTCTTCCTGCATATACAAGCGTCAGGGGCTTTGTGTCAGAAATTGCCAGGCGAACGGGTTCATGCGGATCATTTTCCACTCCATAGGGGATCCAAGTAACCCTTTCTTCAGGAATGTCGCTGCGGCTGGTATACTTTCTGCATATTTCATCGCTTACACCGATCGCTTTTGTCAGGAATGCTGCATAATGTTTTGCGGGTAAATAAAAAGTATCCTGGTCATTATGACCGATGGCCAGTGTGGCAATGGCCGGATCCAGATAAGGCAACACTACCCATCCGATGTCCGGTGAAACGGATACAATAAAGACATCTGGTTTCAGTTTATTCAACCAGCCGGCCAACAGGGGTGCCGCATCTTCCACCAGCATGGAAGCTGGCCATATATTATTATGAATGATCGCACCCGAGTTTTCGATTTTTGCAGAAGTTTTAGAGCCGGGTCTTCCTTTTGTAACCAGGTGTACTTCGACCCCCTTTTGTTTTAATCCCCTGAGTATGTTATACAACCAGGTATGCGCACCGCCAAGCAATGAACTATCAAGTGTGGTATCCAGGAAAACTACTTTCATGCCTTCATCTTTTCAATAACCTGCTTGTACGATCTCAACGAACTGATTTTTCTTGTTTTTTCTTCCAGGTCTTTACTGACTAATATAACACACCCTCTCTTCAACCCCGTTTCATCCCGCGCATTTGTAACAGGGAAATAAACGAGCCAGTTTTTTTCAATAAGGGGTGAGATGTATTCCAGGCAAAGCTTTTTTCCATTTCCATAGTCATCATACTTGTATTCCGGGTCACCCGGCACTTCAAAATCATCAATCATGATCGCGGCATGATCCCAGTTTTTTTCCACCAGCTCTATTTCCCTGAACAAAGGCAGGTCCTCCTGCCAATGAGCGTCCAGGTAAATAAAGACATAGCTGTGTGGTAACTCATCAGTATGTGAAATTTCCTCAATGAATTTCCTTGAATCTCCCATGCGGACCCTGACATTTTTGTTCCGGCGTAATTTCAGTTTTGCATAATGATAGAACCGGGGTTCTGCTTCTACCGTATGAACAGGCAACCTGGATTGGGTGGCCATAAAAGCGGTAGTAGTACCCCTGAATGTGCCTGTTTCAACGATTGCCTTGAAGGGCACCTCCCTGACGAGATCCCTGAATATTTGTTGCCTGGATGCCTGTCCGTTAAAAGGTCCGCCAAATTCTTTTCCCAGCGAACGGTCGAAAAAATAATCCAGCCGTGCTTTTGTTGATACCGGTAGCCAGCGAAATAGTTTTCTGATTATTCGCTTCATGGTTCCCTTTTTTTGTTACCCCTCAGGGTTTTAGTTATTAATTAATGATTTGATACGCTTGTCAACGAAATAGGCATTCCACACGGCAAAACCCTCCAGGGAATATTCTTTTTCAGAAAGATGCTTATATATCTCCGAATCATGAATGCTGTCAAGCGCATGAACCTCAATAATGATCAACCTTGGCCGGTATCGTTGCAGGTCCATCCCTTTCAGCACCTGGAGATCATGTCCTTCCACATCGATGGAGAGCAGCCCGATCGTGGATCCGGGTGGAAGATGCTCCTCAAGGATTGAATTGAGGGTCCTCGTTGTTATTTTCTCCTGGTCCTCGTTGTTGAACGTCCACTGTTTCCTGTATTGTACTATCTTTTTTTCATCAATCGTGCTGACGGCCGAGGTTTCAGACCTGTGAAATATTACTTCTTTTTCTATGTCTGAAACGGCAGCACAAATACAAGTATCCTTCTTTCTTATTCTTTTAAATTTCTTTACCAGCTCCTTATTGGCATCGATAACGATACCTTGCCAGCCCTGTAAATAAAGCTGAAAAGTATTTGAAAAAACAACCGGTTCATTGCATCCCACATCAACGTAGACCCTTTCACCGGTAAGCGGAAAATAGGATAAGATCAGGTCTTCAGCCCCCTGCGCAAAAGAAAACTGAACCGGGACCCGGAACAATTTTCTGAAAAATGACAGCAGTGCAAGTCTAAGCGCCAGGCCGAACGGAAGCCTCTTGAACCAACGCAGCTTTTTTTTCATATAAGGTTCGTTATACTGCCCGGTTTTTAAACCAGGTTCAGTATTTTTTTTTCGAAATCAGCGACCGGGATTTCCAGGTTGCAACCATTCCCGATCAGGGGGTTTTCTGAATCAGGTATCCCATTGAAATAATAATACCCAAGCCCCAATGAATCCGCGAGGTGCCAATACCCGGTATTTGAATTATTTGACTCTTTTTTCCTGAGTTCAACAAGACGGGCCCCCTTTTTCATGAAAATACAGTTCGCTAAACCCGCGCCATGGATCCCCATCAGTGTATTACAGGTGGAGAACAAAGCCAACTGATCTTTCAGGCTCATGGCTTCTCCGTCATAGATAGCAAATCCCCGGTCTTTGAGAAGCGGCAAGAGCGATGACTCATTTTTAACTTTGCGATGAGTCGTTCCGGCTCTTGATATATATATTTTTTTATCTGCCTGGAGATCCCGGATCATAAAGGAATCACGAATGCTTGTCATCGTCTCATCATGCAGGCCTTTTTTGGTCATTTGGGGAATATAAAAAAGCCCGGGGACTTTGTAGACCTCCTTTTCCTTCATCAAGACGATTTCATTAAAATGGATGCCTAATAATTCAAGGCTTTCCCTTCCTATCGTATTGATATAAGGTTTGTCCGGTAGCAATAAAACAAATTCTTTAGCAACATGCTTAATACTTATGAGTTTGGGTAATACTTCACATACCCAGTGGTAATGCCCGTTCGACCAATTATCTGTAACCAGCATGTATTTTTTCCGGTCGTCCAGCCGTACCCGCTTATTGTTAAAGACGAGTTTGAGCAGGTGCCTGTACTGGTAATAATTATTCTGGCTGGGGACTGAAGTGGTGTCATTAAGCAGTATGCCGTTTTTATATACGACCGAATCCGGCGAGACCCAAACATG
>DATINK010000300.1:0-3580 GCA_035474355.1 Chitinophagaceae bacterium
CAAAATCCGAAGAACCATACTGATCCCGGAAAAAGCTATAAGCCGCATAGGGCTGTAGCCAGGCCTTGTTTTGAATAAAAAACATTTTATAATCCTCTGATTCAAAACAATCTCTGCTCATTAACTCATATAGATCTTTCAATATTCCAATCTTCAATTTCATTACCTGTTCATAATCTAATCCAGTTAAAGCATTCAGATGTTTTTGTTGTTCCTTAAAGGGCAATAGTTTCCCGGCATGCAGCTTTCCCGCCAGCTTTGATAAATTGATATAGATAGGATGTAGTGCGAAAGAAGAAATGGCAGAATAAGGATAGGAATCTGTCCAGGCCCGGGATGAGGTAGTATCATTTACTGGAAGCAACTGGATCAGTTTCATCCCGACGGATCTTGCCCAATCAACCATGAGTTTCAGGTCGGAGAATTCACCAACACCGAAACTATTCCTGCTTTTCAGGCTGAAGACCGGGATGGCAATTCCTGCCGCTTTCCAGTTTGTGTTGGAGAGATGCACGAAGCCGTCATGCAGGACCGTGATCTTGTTGCGCGCGGATTCACTATGGATGATCCGGTTCTCCCCTTCTTCATATTGAATGAAACTGTTCTTTTTGGAATTGTACACTCCATATTTATAGGCAGCAGGAAAACCTTCCCTTGAAAGATCCACTTGTGCCGTCCACCAGTCCCCCTTTTTTTCAAGCAGGATCGGTTTCTCAGTGGACCAGTATCCCAGCGAAAGCCCGCTTCCGAGCAGGCATACCACTTCATTTTTATCTAATGTTGGAGCTTTTACTTTAAATAAATGCGTGCTGTCTTTTCCCGGACTTTGCCTGAGTCCTTTTGCGCCAGTCCTGCTGGCGAAGAAAACATCCCGGAAAGCTGCGGTGAAAAAAACATTTTCATATTCCCCGGCCGCATTCCAGGTATCGACGATCTGAATTTCCCTGCATTTGTTGGGAAGTTCACCAATCACTCTTTGCTTCTCCCCGTCCCAGGAAATTTCACCATCGCCCTGTTTTAAAAAATACCGGTACCTGAGCTGGCTTCTCAGCTTTTTTTTCTTTATATCCAGTATGCAGTACCAATTCTCATTGTTGAGCCAGGTCATGGGTATGGCCTTTGCGGGATCATCATTCCCCAATTCTTCGGTATTTCCACTGATCCAAAGTGTTTGGCCGAAATGAGTATAATAGCGCAGGTAAAATTTGATGGTCATGCAGTTCCCCGAAAATATCGCATAAAACTCATTTTTTGATTCCGTATCTGCGGGCTATTTTTGCGGGACCGGAACAGTTATGAACCCATCAACTATGGAACAGAAAAAGAAATACAAAGGCCTTTACTGGCTGATCTTCCTCGCTTCCAGCACCGCGCTTGTTTTTGCCATCATTACCCATTGGGAATGGCTCACGCTCCTGTTACCTTTTGTAACAACTTCCTTTGTGAAAGCGTTAGATATAATGTAAGCTGCCCCCATCCCCTAAAGGGGGGTAAATAGGTTTCAAAAAATTGGGTAATTTTAATTTTAGGACTTGTGATTTAGATTCTAAAATCAACGACTATGAAAAAAATACTACTCCTTGCTTTTGCTGGTTCTCTTTTTCTACATTCCATTCCACTAAATGCTGCTATTGTTGTTCCCCCGTCTAATGCCAGTTCTTCTGTCCCCGGCGAGCCGGATACAAAGACAGTGAAAAAAGCTATTGCTGAATTTAAAGGACTTTCCAAAAAGGAAAGAAGGGCAAGGATGAAGACTGCAATAAAAAGCCTGAAAGATTTCAAAGCTGCCAGGAAAGCCGGGAAGGAACCCAGCACCAATACTCTTCTCCTTTGTATCCTGGCCATTTTGTTACCCCCTTTAGCGGTTTATCTTCACGAGGGGGAGATCAATAACAGGTTTTGGTTAAGCATCCTGCTATGGATACTCTTAATTCTGCCGGGAATTATTTATGCGTTGATTATCATTCTGGGAGATAAATAGCTGATTGTTGGGATCCCTAATTATTCTTCTTACTCCTGATCTTATAGCTTTCAGCCCTACCCGCTTTTTGCATATAACGCAATGAATCGGTGCTTAATTTTTCCCCATTTTGTAATTGCAGGTAATATTGTTTGTTGATCGAATCCATTTGTATAAATCCTGATGCCCTGCTGCCATAGAGACTGTTTGCCGACATAAAACTTGCATTACCCGCAGTGATAGTCCGGGCTTCCTCAAATTTACCCTGGTCTGCAGCCAGCATGGCTTTTTCCAGGTTCTCATTAGCAATATAGAGAACAGTTTGTCCTTTTACTTCTTCATTCTGATACACCATGAATTCGTTATAATCGGAACAGGGGCTCAGGAAATTTTCATTGACCAGGGATTTCCGCTGGTTGTCGGTGATATCATCATAACTCAGGATAGAAGTGAATTTCAACTTATCACTGACACCTTCATCCAGTGAAAACCGTATCATGATGCCTCTTGTTTCTTCAGAAAACAGGTCGCGCATTTTAAATACGAGTTCATTGCCGGCCTGGATAGGCTTAAACGTAAAGACCTTCTGCAGTTTTACACCTGCCGGTAATTGGATTTTTAGCTCTGCATTTTGTGCAACTACATTCAGCATCCCATTTAATTCTTTTTCAAAGAGTGCAGCGATCTGGTCGGGTTTCTCAATAAAATAATAGTTCCCGGCGCCGGTTTCCGCCATATCCGTCATCAGTAATTCATTATAGTCTAACCCAACTCCGAAACTGGAAAGGCTGATGCCCTCTTCATTTTTAAATGCTTCTACCCTTTTTTTGATCTCGAAAGTGCTGGTGATGCCTTCATTGACCAGCCCGTCACTGATCAGGAGCACCCGGTTGAGATAATTCTTCTTATAATTTGTTTTCACCTGCTCATAGCCTTTTTCCGTTCCACCCCATAGATTGGTGGAAGAACCATCTTTGATCTTTTCGATCTTTTCCAGGATAGGTGTCTTATCAATGGCTCTTACAGATGCCTGGATCAATTCCACGCCGCTGTCATAAATGACTACGCTCACAAAATCGTCAGCCGTAAGTTTATTGACGATCTCTTTGGCCGCTTTCTTCGCGTTTTCCATTTTATCTCCCGCCATGGAACCGCTATGGTCGATGACGATGGCAATATTCAGGGGAATCCGGGTTGCTCTTTCATTCAGGAATTTATCCAGTTTGGCTTCAAGATATAAGTAACCCGTGCGGTTGACAGAATCGAGCTGGTAAAAATCGTTGTCGAGGCCGGAGGATAACTGAACGGCACCCATTTTTGAGGTAATGCTCTTTCCCTTATGTTCGATTGTGCTGTCAGCCCCTGCATGGCGGGCGTCTTTACTGAAATTGCGGGATTGATTAAAGGAAAGGCATACTGTGGTTAGTAGTGCCGCTGGCAGGAGGGCAAAGGACAGGCGCATAACAGGCGGGTTTTGTAGGGGGATGCAGGAAATTCCCATTTTGCATACGGATCCGCAAGATTTTGGGGTTAACTCTTTGGTAAAAGGACGCCTTCTTTAGTTTTCCCACGGTTAAAATCGTGGGCTTTATTGTTATTTCTTTATTTCCTTCAATAACT
>DATINK010000301.1:0-3133 GCA_035474355.1 Chitinophagaceae bacterium
CCCGCACGATCTGGAAACCCAGGACCGTATTGACCAGGGATGTACAAACGCCCGCTACGCTCCAGAAGAATGTAAAAATTCCATACCCGATCTTGGTACCCAGTTTATCAATGATCCGGCCCGCACCCAGCATACCCAGCGCATAAAATAATTTAAAGGTGATCTCTACATTGGCGTAGTCCCCATCATCCCAGCCCAGGTCGTTTGTAAAAGTTGATTTTAAAAAACTGATTACGTTGCGGTCAATATAGTTAATAGTGGTAGCAAAGAAAATCAGGCTGCAGATCGTCCACCTGTATTTGCCTATTTTTTCGTTTAATTGGTTCATGTTTATGTTTTGCCCCCATCCCCTAAAGGGGAGTATTAATTGAATTATTTACTCCACGACGTTGAACAATGTTCAACTATTGTTCAACCACATTCAACCTCTTATTGTTCCGATCAATTCCAACACATCCTTTGTGTTCTTCTCTAACATAGAATAATTCTTTTCCTCCATCAACTTCTTACTGATCAGCTTACTTCCCATGCCCACGGCACAAACACCCGCCTTGAACCATCCTTCCAGGTTTTCCTTCGTGGTATCTACACCGCCGGTTGGCATGAACAAAAGTTTAGGGAAGATATCTTTTATCCCGGTTAAAAATTCCGGGCCGAGCATATTCCCTGGGAATAACTTGATAAAACCGATTCCTTCATTCTCCGCCGCAATGATCTCGGAAGGGGTCATGCACCCAGGCGCATAAAAGATCTCCATGTTCTTTGCGTAAGTGGCAACATCCGGAACAAAGCCCGGGCTCACCAGAAAATCCGCCCCGGCTGCGACATAATTTTCGGCATTGACAAGATTTTTGATCGTGCCCACTCCCAATAATAATCCCTTCATCTCTTTATCACGAACCTCAACAAGTTTTTTGAAATTCACCAACGCCTGGTCGCCCCGGTTGGTATATTCAACTGCTTTGATACCAGCTTTATATATAGAGCGCAATACTTCTACACTAACTATCGCATCTGAATTATAATAAAGCGGAAGAATTCCTTGTTTGATGATGATTTCTGTTACTTCTTTTATAGCAGCCATTTTATTTTGTTTTATTTCTCGCAAAGCCGCAAAGTTTACGCAAAGGCGCGGGGGCCCACTTGTATTCTTTGCGATTTCTTAGCTGTCTTGGCGTGAAACAATTGTATTAATCTTGAATCTTTAATCTATAATTTATAATTATCTCTGCACCCTTCCACTCGCATCTCCTTTCATCAATCCCTGCACATCACTCAGTGTCGCATGATTCAGGTCTCCGGGAATCGTATGCTTCAGGGCCGAAGCAGCCACCCCAAACTCTGCGGCATCCTTCATCGTCATGCCGGTTACGAGGCCATATATTAATCCACTGGCAAAACTGTCCCCGCTGCCTACCCGGTCGATGATCCTGACCTCATATTTCTTCGTTTGATAAAAATCTTTTCCATCATAGACCAGGGCACTCCAGCCATTGTCGCTGGCACTATGACTTTCCCGCAGGGAAGAAGCAATGTACTTGAATCCAAACTTATCCTTCATTTGTTTGAAAACATCCTTAAACCCTTCCATATTCAGTTCACCTTTTGTTACATCCGTACCCTTTGCTTTAAAACCAAGCGTAGTGTCTGCGTCTTCTTCATTCCCGATACAAACATCTACGTTCATGCATAACCGACTCATCACTTCCCGGGCCTTTTCCTTGCTCCAGAGTTTTTTCCTGTAATTCAGATCAATGCTGGTCGTAATGCCCTTAGCTTTTGCCGCTTTTAAGGCAGCTTCCGTGAGCGCAGCGGCTTTATCACTTAATGCGGGCGTAATGCCCGTGGTATGAAACCAGGATGCGCCTTCCAGTATTTTATCAAAATCAAATTCATTTAATTCCACTTCCGCGATCGCTGCATGAGCCCGGTCATAGATTACCTGCGATGCACGCATGGAAGCACCTGTTTCCAGAAAATAGATACCAAGGCGGTCACCACCCCTGACTATATATTGTGTATCCACTCCATAGCGACGCAGATGATTGACCGCAGATTGCCCGATGGCATGGGCCGGGACCTTACTCACAAAGGTTCCATTTAACCCATAATTACATAGTGCAGCGGCTACATTGGCTTCTCCTCCTCCATAAGTGACTTCAAAACTATCGGCCTGTACAAATCGTTTGTAATCGGGTGTTGAAAGACGTAACATGATTTCACCGAGCGTAACTACCTTTTTAGACATTGTATCTTTAGTTTAAGGTTTAAAGTTTAAGGTTTAAAGTTTGAAGTCCAACCTTAAACTTTAGACTTTAAACTTTAAACGCGGGTTTGGAGCTTTATCGAATCTCCGAAATTGCAACCTGGTCCATATCACTAAACACCTGGTTTTCCCCTGCCATTCCCCAGATAAATCCATAATTAGATGTCCCGCAACCAAAATGCATGCTCCAGGGTGGAGAGATCACGGCTTCATGGTTCCCCATCACAATATGCCTCGTTTCCTGCGGGTCACCCATAAAATGAAATACACGCTGGGTGGCTGCCAGGTCGAAATAAAAATATACTTCCATTCTCCGGGTATGCGTATGCGGTGGAACAGAATTCCAGACGGAACCGGCATCCAGTACGGTGAGCCCCATCACTAACTGGCAACTCTTTATTCCGTCCGGGTGAATGTATTTGTAAATGGTTCTTTGATTAGATGTCGCTACTTCTCCCAGCTTCACAGGCGTTGCTTTTTCTTTCGGACATATCCTGTTGGCATAAGTATGATGTGCCGGAGCAGATAAGAAATAGAGAAGAGCGGGTTCTTTTTTAGATGCTGAGGCAAAACTTACTTTTTTAGTACCCCGGCCTAAATAAAGGCAGCCGAGCTTGTCAAGGGAATATTTTTTACCATCGGCAGTGATGATCGCTTTGCCACCCACATTGATGATACCCGCCTCCCTTCTTTCCAGGAAGGATTTTGCTTTTAATTCCTCAGGTAAGGGAAATTGTAAAGATTTATTCACGGGTTTGATGCCTCCCACGATCACACGGTCGTAATGAGCATACAGCATCTTCACCATATCATCTTCCATCAGCCGCTGCACGAGATAATTTTCCCGTATCTCAGCCGTGGTCATCG
>DATINK010000302.1:0-45422 GCA_035474355.1 Chitinophagaceae bacterium
TCAGCAGATCGAATGCATAGGCGTCAAACCCCTCGATCTCTTCGAGAAAATTCTTTTTTTCTAATAGAAAAGATTGTTGCTGCCCGGAAGGAATCCACTTAAAAGCTTCAAGCTGATCTATTTTTTCCAGGAAACGTTCGCAGACTGAATATTGGGTTTGCGTAAATACCGTTTTGAAGAAATTCCTTGCTGCTAAGATATCCAGGGAGTCGACCTTTTTTTTATGTGCGCCCAGGATGACAACCCGGAGATTCAGGAAATTCCAGCAGAGCTTAAGATCATCAGGATTTTCAAAATCAAAACAGGAGACGGGGAGAATATGATCAAATTGCCATTTTTTACCAAAATCCAGCCACCCCACCCCTTCTGAAAATTGGATCTCCATCCATTTCCGGATATTTTCTATGTCCAGGCCAAAAAAGGGAGCATAAAACGAGGACCCCCGCTTTTCTAAAACATATCTCCTAAAAGCGATCTGCCATTTTCTTTTTTCCCTTGAGTTTATAATATCTGGGCTATTTCCTTCCCTTGGCTGCCATCGTTTTCTGGGCATAGTTCTAGTCTTTCAGCAAAGATACAGGTTTCACATGACACGGTTTCAATTTGAAACAGTTTCCCATGAAAACTTAGAATTGAGACAAGTATCTATTTTCCAATGCTCTCATTTTGACTTTTTCAGCCTTGGTTTTGTCCCGGAGACCTCCAAGATGAAGGGCTCCATGGATAATTACCCGGCTCAACTCATTTTTTGAACTGATTTTAAGAGTCCTGGCATTATCCCTAACCCGATCGATGCTTATGAAGATTTCTCCGATAATTGGTTTCCCCGGATCGGCGAGGTTAAAAGTTATGATATCTGTGAAAAAATCATGTCCCAGGTAGTCCCGGTTTATTTTTAATAGATATGCGTCTGAGCAAAAGACCAGGTTCAGGCTTTCTAATTTCTTTTTCTTCGAAGCCAGGATCTTGTTGATTATTTTCCTGGTTCGTGCCGGTTCCGGAACCCTGAAATTCTTCTTAAGAGAAAAGAAATGAATCTTTTGCGAAGTGTTCATATTTTCAAAATTCGTAAAGAAAGAACAACCAACAAGGTTAGTTTTGTTATTATAATATGGAGATGATCGTCAAATTATCAGAAATGAAGCCGGGGCAGGAGGGAATCATTCATGAGTATAACAGCAATGAGATCTTTTTGAAGCTGATGGAAATGGGATGCGTACCCGGGGAGAAGATTCTCATGGAAAAAGTAGCCCCCCTCGGTGACCCGATATCGGTAAATGTTGCGGGATATCATTTAAGCCTGCGGTTAAATGAAGCGGAGCACGTCTTCGTGAAAATAAATAACTGATTATCAGTATTTTAAATGAAAATTGGCCTTTATTTCGGGTCTTTTAATCCCATTCATGTCGGCCACCTGGTCATTGCAAACTACATTCTCAACGAAACAGAATTAGAAAAGATCTGGTTTGTGGTCTCTCCACAAAACCCACTCAAGCCCTCTTCCAATTTATTAAACGAATATCATCGCCTTCACCTGGTTCGTATAGCCACGGAAGAAGACAACCGGATCAAAGCCTCCGATATAGAATTTTCTTTACCGAAACCATCTTATACCGTGAATACACTTGCCTGGCTGGATGAAAAACACCCTGAGCATCAATTCAGCATCATCATGGGAAGCGATAGTTTCCAAAATATTCATAAATGGAAAAATTATGAGGTCATCCTGAAGAATTATCCCATTTATATCTATCCACGGCCCGGATTTGAAGTAACCCTTCCGCCGGAAGGGAATATCCGTATTGTCAAAGCGCCTTTATTGGAAATTTCGGCTACACAAGCCCGTGAGTATATCCGGGAAGGAAAATCCGTCAGGTACATGATCCCGGAAAAAGTACTGGATGAAATTGAGAAAGGCCGTTATTATAAAATGCAGGATCAGAAAAAGTAACCCAACAAGAGACAGGCCAATACAATAATAGGGGAGGCTAGGCGGGTAAAATTCAACAAAAGAAAAGTCCCAACGATCACCGCTACATTGATCAGGCTGACCGTCTTGAATTCTGTCAGTGAAATATCCTTCATGATGTAAATAGTAGAAGCGATCATGATCCCCACCACTACCGCATTGATGCCTTCCAGCGATCGATAAACAGCCGCGTATTTTTTAAGATTGTTCCAGATCGGAAAAAAGAAAAGAACCAGCAAGGCGCTGGGCAAAAAAATGGCCACCAGGCCAATGATACAGCCCACCACCTGCATCTCAGCTCCCATATCTTTTAGCGCCATACCTCCGGCAAATGCAGCAATTGAAAAAACAGGACCCGGCACCGCGCGTACGATACCCATGGCCGTATATAATTCTTCTTTGTCGATCTTAATAACGGCAGAATCTTTTTCCACGATACTGGCAGGCCGTATACAAAATTGTTCATACATCATAGGCATCAGCACCTGGCCGCCGCCAAAAACCAGGCTTCCCATCCGGTAGGTGTTCTCAAAAAGATTGATCGGCTTACGGTTGGGCCATTCACCCAGCCGCGCCATTTCACTGATAAATCCGGCCACAATAAAAATGACTCCGAATAACCAGAAATTCCACCATTTGATCGTTTTTGGTTTCTGCTCCACCTGTGGAATACGCTTGTGGCTAATATTGGTAACCACACCTCCTAAAATAATGAGCAAGGGAAAGATAAAGGGCAGCTTGAATAAAAAATAGGTTGCAACAGCGCCTACCAACATGATCACTCTTGTAATGGGATTAAAAACGCCATGTGGAAATGCGGCCACCGATGCATAAACAAGAAAGCCTGCAGCCATGGGGGGAATGAATTTGAAAATATCGGTATCCAGCGCCCGCTTGTCTATATAATGCAGCAGGAAGGAAAGCGCACCCATTAATATACAGGCCGGCGCTATCCAAATAAGCAGGGTGAGCACTGCCAGGGGAACCCCACCTCGTTTATAACCGATAAGCGTAAGCGTTTGGGTAGAAGAAGCGCCGGGGAGCAGCTGGCAAAATGCATTGTATTCCAGGAGTTATTTCTCGGTTACATAGGGCCGCCGCTGCACAAAGGTTTTCATCATCATGGCCAGGTGAGCCTGGGGACCCCCAAAGGCCGTGATACTATGAAAAAAAACTGCCCGTAAGAAAGGAACGTGTCTTAAAAGCGGCATCTGACTTTAAATATAAATAAATTCAGCCAAGCAGGATTGGTGGAAGCACAATAGACTATTTCCGGTACATTCATAAAAAAAATTCATGACTAGACCCCTGGTTACTGCCATATTATTTTTTGTTTCATTCTCCGGGGCCGCACAGGATGATGTGGCGAAGCTTAAAATAAAGATTGCAAGCGAAACGGATAAGATCGAACAAAAATGCATTGCCTGGCGAAGAGATTTTCACGAGCACCCCGAACTGGGTAATCACGAAACCCGCACGGCCGGGATCATCGCCGCGCATTTAAGAAAATTGGGGCTGGAAGTAAAAGAAGGGGTTGCAAAAACAGGCGTCGTTGGATTACTGAAAGGCGGAAAACCCGGACCCTGTATTGCGCTCAGGGCTGACATGGATGCTTTACCGATCGTTGAAAAAGTTGACCTGCCTTTTGCATCCAAACAAAAAAGTACTTACAATGGGGAAGAAGTAGGCGTGATGCATGCCTGCGGACACGATACACACGTTTCCATACTGATGAGCGTGGCGGAAATACTTTCAGGAATGAAAGCAGATCTGAAAGGCTCAGTGAAATTCATATTTCAACCTGCAGAAGAAGGTCCCCCGGAAGGAGAGGAAGGCGGTGCACCCCTGATGGTAAAAGAAGGAGTGATGGATGATCCTAAAGTCGATGTAATATTCGGGATGCATATTGAATCTGCGATCGAAGTCGGGAGACTGGAGTATAAACCGGGTTCATTTATGGCATCCTCCGATTGGTTTACCATAAAAGTGAAAGGAAAAGGAAGCCATGGATCACAACCCTGGTTAGGTATCGACCCCATACAGGTTTCGGCCCAGATCATAGAGGGCTTACAAAATATCGTGAGCCGTCAAATGGAATTGACAAAGGCGCCGGTAGTGATATCGGTTGGGAAGATCAATGGAGGTGTGAGAAGTAATATCATACCGGAAGAATGTATCATGCAGGGAACCATTCGCACCCTCGATAGCAAAATGCAGCAATCCGTTTGGGAAAAAATCAAATTAACTGCCACGAAGATCGCCGAAGCTTCCGGTGCCACCGCAGAAGTAACGATCGATACAAAAACACTGGTCACCTACAATACACCCGAGCTGGTGAAAAAAATGATTCCTTCCCTTCAGTCGGCAGCCGGTGCTGCCAATGTCGCCGAAAGAGAATGGGTAACCGGCGCAGAAGACTTTTCATTTTATGGAACAAAAGCACCTTCATTCTTCATTTATTTGGGAGGAATGCCGAAGGGAAACGACCCTCAAAAAGCCCCGCCGCACCATACAGCGGGATTTTTCATCGATGAAAGCGGCATGAAGACCGGCATCAGGGCCTTTTGCGATTTGGTGATCGATTACCTCAACCAGAAGTGATCATTTAAAAATCTGGTAGACCAATAAACTCATCAAATAAGCCAGGCCGGTCATGTATATAAGTTGAATGATGGGCCATTTCCAGCTTCGTGTTTCTCGTTTAACAACCGCCAGTGTGCTCATACACTGCATGGCAAAGACATAAAAGATCATTAGTGATAAGCCGGTTGCCAGGTTAAATACGGGTTTGCCATCGGGACGCACCGCTTCCTTCATTTTTGCTTTGAGCATGAGATCATTTTTTTCATCCCCGACACTATATAGCGTTGCCATGGTTCCCACAAAAACTTCCCTGGCTGCAAAAGAAGTGATCAGCGCTATGCCGATCTTCCAATCATATCCAAGCGGCGCTATCGCGGGCTCGATAGACTTACCCAATATGCCTGCGTAGGAACTCTCCAGTTTAGCCGTATGGTATTCTTTGTCGAGTTTGGCGATATCAGCGCCGGGTGCCGCCTTCAGTTGTTCATAATGCTGGGTTACATTTTTCATAGAGTTGCCGGGGCCGAATGAACAAAGCCCCCACAATATCAAACTGATGACCATGATCACCTTGCCGGCATCGGTTACAAAAATCCGGGCCTTGCTGATCATAACCGGAATCACATTCTTCCATCTTGGTGAACGATAGACAGGTAATTCCAGAATGAAAAAACTTTTCTCTTTTATTTTAATGAACCACTTGCCCACCCAGGAAACGATCAGCGCCATCACAAGTCCGAGTATATACAATCCCATCATCACCAGGCCCTGCACGCCCAGGAAGCCGAGGAGATAGGTTTTGGGAATCACGAGACCTATTAATATGGTATATACAGGGAGGCGGGCTGAACAACTCATCAGCGGGGTGATCAGGATGGTCAGTAAGCGCTCTTTACGGTTGTCGATATTACGTGCACTCATGATCGCGGGAACGGCACAGGCAAATCCCGAGATCATCGGCATCACGCTTTTACCATTCAGTCCCACACTGCGCATGAGCCTGTCCGACAGGAAACTGATCCTGGCCATATAACCCGTGTCTTCCAGCAGCGTGATCAGTCCAAAAAGGATCATGATCTGTGGAACAAACATGAGTATGCCCCGAAGGCCTGCAATAAAACCATTGATCAATAAGTCGGTCCAGCGGTTATGAGGCAGTGAACCGGAAAGCATCTGGCTGAGTTTTGCAAAACCCATATCGATCCAATCCATCGGGAACTGGGCCAGCCAAAAAATACTTTGGAACAAAAGAAACAATACCCCGAACAAAATAAGATAACCCCATTGCCTGTGTAAAAGGATATTGTCCAGCTTTTCTGTCATTAAAGATTTCTGTAAGGGATCGGGGGCGGAAACGGCGAGTTGTAAAATGTGTTTGATGCGGCTATATCGCTGAAGGATCTCTTCTGCCTGTGTTTTCGTGGCATTGAAATTGTTTTTCTGCTCAATGGTCTCTATAGCATCCTGCAGGTCGATGTCCAGGTTGAATGATTCGTGATTAATGAGATAATGAATCGCAGCATAGTCGCTTACGTTTGGAAGCACCTGTCTTAGCTCATCGATCGTTTCCGCTGCCAGCGCTTTATTATCGATCAGGTCACGGGCCGGTGCCTGGTAGAGATGTTGTGCTGTTTGTTCAATGGCTTTCTTTAATTGTGGGATCCCTTTTGATTTTCGGGGATTTACAGGAATGACGGGAACACCCAATTCTCTTTCCAGTTCGGCGATATCGATCTTGATGCCTTTTCTTTTGGCAAGGTCCATCATCGTCAATGCGATCACCACCGGCTTTTTCAGGTCGATGATCTGTGTACATAAAAGAAGATTACGCTGCAGGTTGCTGGCATCCGCAGCAACAACGATGACAGAGGCTTTTACAGACTTATCCTGGTCAAGCATCACTTTATAACTTAACCATTCATCTTCTCTCCTGGGATAAAGACTGTAGGTTCCCGGCAGATCAATCAATTCAGCATTGAGGGTCGGGGATATCGCGGAGCTTCCCGTTTTTTTATCAACGGTAACGCCCGGAAAATTCCCCACTTTTTGATGAAGCCCCGTAAGGCAGTTAAACAAGGAGCTTTTCCCACTGTTGGGGTTACCAACCAGGGCTATATAGAGCTTTTCTTTTTTCAATATTTGCACCTATTTTACAATACCGTGATAAATGCAAAAATAAACCCAAGCATCACATGCAAGCTTACGAAATGCGATTTTTACCTTTACGCCGTCACCAATTATTCCACCAATGAATTATTCGCGGATAGCTTCCCTGGCGTTACTGACCCTGCTGTGTTCCTGTTCCCCGACGAAAAAACTTGAGAAAAAAACAGATTCCCAAACACTTGAAAATCTCAAAAGCCATATCCAATACCTGGCAGATGATAAACTGGAAGGAAGAAGAACAGGCTCAGAAGGAGAGAAGCTGGCGATGGAATATATCGGCAACCAGTTCAAAGAAATCGGCCTTCTGCCAAAAGGCCCGACAAGCTATTTCCAGTCTTTCGTTGTGGATGACGGAAAAAAAATTAAACCCGGAACCCAATTGAGCATTAATGGAAATACATTGACTCCTGAAACCGATTTCTTTCCTTTCCCCTACAGCCCGAATCAAAGCCTGGAAGCCCTTCCCGCGGTCGCTGTGCAGGAATCTGATATGCCCTGGTTTGTGGACTTGAAAGAAACGCTTGAAGAAAATAAGGATAACCCCCGTTTTGATATCAATGAATACATCAGGACAAACAGCAAAAAAGCAAAGGAACGTGGCGCTTCTGCTATTTTTTATTACAATAGTTCGGGGATTGAAGACAACCTGAAGTATGAGCCCAAAGACAAAACAGACGATTCTTCAATTCCAGTTATCTATATATCTAAGAAGATTGCGGAAAAATATTTTTCCGATAAAAGCGCAACGATCAATATTAAAATGAAGACGGTCATCGGGAAAAGCACGCGGATAGGGCATAATGTAATTGGGTATATCGATAATAACGCAGCTTCCACGATCGTGCTCGGGGCTCATTACGATCACCTGGGTTATGGCGAAGACGGCGGCTCACTGGATCCCGCAAAAACAAAATCTATACACAATGGTGCGGATGATAACGCAAGCGGAACAGCGGCGTTAATAGAGCTGGCAAGAAAATTAAAGGGATCAAATTCAAAAAAAGACAACTATCTCTTCATTGCATTTTCCGGGGAAGAGCTTGGATTATTCGGGTCCAAACATTTTACTGAAAACCCGACGATCGACCTGAAGACGGTGGATTGTATGATCAATATGGACATGGTGGGCAGGCTGAACGACAGTTCCAAAGTGGTAACCGTTGGAGGTTATGGAACGTCGCCAACCTGGGGATTGCTTTTTAACAACGTGAACGACCCACACATATTTAACAATCGCCTCGTATTCCGGTTTGATAGTACCGGTACCGGCCCCAGCGATCATACTTCTTTCTACCGTAAGGATATTCCGGTTCTGTTTTATTTCACCGGGATTCATTCGGATTATCACAAGCCCTCGGATGATGCGGACAAGATCAATTACAGGGGAGAGGAAGCCGTCGTTGATCATATTTTCAACCTGGTACTAAACCTGGGCAACCGCGAGAAACTGGTGTTTACAAAAACACGGGAAACGCAGATGTCAACAGGATCCCGACCCGGCGTTTCACTCGGGATCATGCCGGATTATACTTTTTCCGGTTCAGGTGTCAGGGCCGATGGGATCAGCGAGGGGAAAGCTGCCCAGAAAGCAGGATTGAAAGCGGGAGACGTGATTATTCAATTAGGGGACCTGCCCATATCCTCACTTGAAAATTACATGAAAGCACTTGGCACGTTTAAGAAAGGAGACAAGACCAAAGTAAAGATCAAACGCGGAAACGAGACTTTAGAGGTCCCCGTTGAATTCTAATTTGTAATTTGGTACTGCTTTAGAACCCAACCACGAATGGCAGAACGAGGTACCAAACTACTCCTGGATAACCAGGAAGTCACCGATGTTTTTTTTGAAGAAACAAAATTGCTCGGGGTGATGGCCCCGTTAAGGGATTATCTCTTTTGCTGGCATATCAATGAAACGCTGGGGATGGATTTCCGGATGAATAATGACATAGAGATTCAGCTGACCAGGAAAAAGAGGAATTATTTTTTCAGGGTTTACGAATTCTGTGTGCCTTCGCGTTCACTCTCCCATTTTGTATATAACAACCAGTTTGACGGGGAATACCTTTTACCTGAATTCAAGCACCTTGATTATTTATGGTTGATGAAAGGGGAAGAAATAGGAGATGAGCTGTTGAATGAAACCATTGGCGCTATCCGCAGCATTCATGGTGTTCAATTGGTGCTGGAGCTGAGCCCGGAAAAGATAAAGAATAAAGAACACCTGGTCTTTTAATGCCCCCATCCCCTAAAGGGAAGTAAAACAATATATATGAAACTAAATTTCGAGTCATTAAAGTTTTTTTATCCCGAATCTAATAAAGACAAACACCCCCCTTTAGGGGATGGGGGCTGGAAGGAAGCAGATAATAAATTGTACAGGAAATTTGAATTTAAGAATTTCAGCGAAGCATTTGCTTTTATGACCCGTGTAGCACTAGAGGCTGAAAAAATGGATCATCACCCGCTTTGGACAAACGTTTGGAATACTGTTGAAATATGGTTGTCTACCCACGATGCAGGCAATATTGTAACAGACAAGGACAAAAAACTGGCAAAACGAATAGATAGCATCGTTGAAAAAGTGTAGACAGGCACACTGAGATATCAGCTAAAAAAACATAACCAGGCAGGATTACCCACACGATCATTTGCTTTGGCAATAACATCAACCATACTGATGATTCGCCCGGCTTCATTTGGGTATAATAATGAAACAGCGGTCAATAATTTCTTTCAATCCGATCCCCGGATGGCGGCAGAATTAGTACAGCAAAAAGCGCTGGAGGAATTTGATGAGATGGTCAGGATCCTGCGTGAAAACGAAATAGATGTGCTTGTGATAGACGACACACCGGAACCGGCAAAACCGGATGCCATTTTTCCCAATAATTGGATAAGTACTTCACCGCAGGGCACGATTTCTATTTATCCAATGTACGCCCCCAGCAGGCGAACAGAAAAAAGAGAGGACATCCTTCAGCAGCTGGCAGCAAAATTTATAGTGAAAGATCTGCAGGACTGGAGTGAATTCGAAGTAGAAGGCAGGTTTCTCGAGGGAACAGGAAGCATGGTCATTGATCATGAAAACAAAATGATCTATGCTTCCGCATCGGAAAGAACCAGTATCCCGGTTTTGGAAAGATTTGCTACCGTAAATGGATACCAGGCCATTGTATTTATTGCCACCGATCTGGAAGGAAGACCTATCTATCATACCAATGTGGTCATGACACTCGGCGAAGACTTTGCCATCTTGTGTGAAGAAGCCATCGATGAAGAATGGGAGTTGATCGCCGTGAGGCAAATACTGGAATCTACTGGCCATATCATCATTCCGATCACGAAGGAACAAATGCACGCCTTTGCGGGGAATATGTTACAGGTAAAAAATAAAAAGGGAGAAAAGATCCTGGTGCTCAGCCAGACAGCTTATCAATCCCTTAAAAAAGAACAGATCCGCATGTTGGAAGCTTATGCCAGGGTATTACCGATCGATGTGTCAACCATCGAACAGGTAGAGGGAGGAAGTGTAAGATGTATGATGACAGAGATTTTTTTACACAATAAATAATATAATATGAAATCACATTTGTTTAAAATCTGCATGGTACTAATCCCGGTTCTTTTCGCGTGTAATAATAAGAAAAATGAACCCGCAAAAGGGGATTGTCAGTACCGGGAGGCGGCATATCCCGCCCGGCTTATCGAACTGCTCGAACCTGCTGAAGGTTCGGGAAAAGAGGGTTTATTTGAAATTGATTTTTCCAGCAAGATGAAATATAACCCGAAGGATACAGTCAGTTATATGACGATCAACAAAAAACTTATTGCTGATTCAGAAATAGACAAAAACAAGGTTACGGTCGGGAAAATATACAAATATGTTATAAGCACAAGTGAGGTACCGTTTTGTGAGCTCGTACTTCAACGCATTGAATTAACTGAATATTGATCGGAGAACAAGGTTTGACTGTACTGGAAAAGGCTGGCGAAAGAAATGGTTACCAGCCATGGAGTTTATTGTCGCCGACAAGGATGGTCACACCATTTATCATACCAATGTTGTGATGACGGCGGGAGAAACAGTCACCGTTTTTTCCTTTTTTACCGTCATTCGTCCAATAGGATCAGTAAAAAGGCCATAGCCGGAAGCAGACAATAGTTTTTTCACTTCATCGAGAGATTCATCTTTTACGCTTATCAGCAATCCGCCGTTTGTCTGAGGATCCGGCAACAAAGTAAAAGCTTCCATAACATTTACACCTTTTTCAAATTTGATCTTTTCGCTGTAGCCATTCCAATTCCGGGTAGTAGCATCGGGAAATATCCGTTGCGAAATATACTCCCGGACTCCCGTTGTCACGGGAATTTGATCGTAAAATAATTCTGCTGACAACCCGCTTCCTTCAGTCATTTCTATCAAATGTCCCAGCATTCCGAAACCTGTGATATCAGTCATGGCGGTAACCCCTTTTATTTTACCCAATTCTTCACCTATTTTATTCAGGGATGTCATTTGACCGATCATCTGGCTTACATGTTCTTCTTTTAGCAATCCTCTTTTTTGTGCAGTGGATAAAATACCAACACCAAGAGGTTTCGTGATAAATAAATGATCTCCTTCCTCAGCATTATTATTCTTTTTTAAATTTTCTATCGGAACTATACCCGTCACGGCGAGACCAAAAATGGGCTCAGGAGAATCAATACTATGCCCGCCAGCGAGGGGAATGCCAGCTTCTTTACAGATCATTCTTCCCCCTTCTATCACTTTTTGTGCGACGGAGGCATCCAGTTTCTCAATTGGCCAGCCGAGTATGGCGACCGCAAGCAATGGCTTTCCACCCATGGCATACACATCACTAATGGCATTTGCTGCAGCAATCCGTCCAAAATCCAGGGGGTCATCTACAATGGGGGTAAAAAAATCGGTGGTTGATATCAAGGCCATCCCATTTCCCAGGTCATATACAGCAGCATCGTCTTTACTACTATTACCCACTAATAATTTATCGTTGTCTGGCAATGAAAGATTGCTCTTCAGGATCTCGTCGAGGATTTTCGGTGCGATCTTACATCCACAACCGGCACCATGGGAAAATTGTGTGAGTTTGACGACTTCATTCATTCGCCAAATCTCGATGAAATAAAGAGAATGAAAATAAAATTCAGAAATTACTTCTTGCGCCGGAAGATCACGGCTGCATTTTTCTGTAGATCCGCGCTAAAACGGATATTGTAAACTTCTTCCCCGTCATGCACAACCAGCAGGCCGGTATTGGGCGGGTATTTTCCAAGATTTTCGGCATACAGGACCAGGGTGATCTCATCATCGATGGCCGAGCTCATATAAATTGTTTTTTTGATCGCGGAAGCCTTCAATCCTTGTTTGGGCATGATCACTTCTCCATTCAGGAATACACTCACAGTATCGCCATCTATCTCACCATTATCATAAAGGGCAAGTTCAAGACTGTCAGCTGAAACCATTACAGTTTGTGCGAAATCCGACTTCCTTCCCGCGACGATCGCTGAATGGGATTTGATTGTGTTTGTTTCAACCGGAACATTTGCTTTCACGACAGCTTTTTCTGTCCCGGAGGACGGCTTGTTGAGAGCAACTGGTTGCGAACTGGTAGATATTGTCTTTTGTTTTTCATCGGTGGATGGAACATTCTTTATCCCCGTCAACTGGGTATCTTTTGTTGCCGGAATTTTTTTCTGGCTGTTATTTGTATTTGCAACTGCTTGTTTACCGGGATCAATGGTTTCTATTTTGCTATTGTTCGTTAATTTATTATCCTGTGCAGTTGTTTCATCTTTTTTCGGGGCAGCCACAAAAACAGCCCTGGCAGGATTAGCAACCACTGGAATATTGTTCGATGAGGAATTACTTAGATCCGGAGCTGGAGTAATCGTCATAGGCTCAGGGGTGGCCAATTTCTTTCCTGAATAAAATACTTCTTCGGGCTCAGTTTTCTTTGTTGAATCAGGAGAAGATTTTGGCAGTTCGATCTTTGTAAATCCCACATAGCTGGAAAGCTCAGGCTGGGTATTTTGTGTCAGGGTCTTTGATTCGACATTAGACTGGATGACGGCTCCCTCTTTTTGTTGCAGGGTTAATACAGGCCTCGTATCCTTCGGAATATTTATGGCAGATTCATTTTGCCGGGATTCGATTGCTAATTTATCCGCTTTTGTAAATACATGCATCATGGACTCGGCCTCTACCGTTTTTTGTATGGTCACATCTTCCAGCTTTTTCCTTTCCTTATAAAAAATAATTTCATCTGCCAGGTTCAGCTCTTCCAGGTGCGGAAATAGTTTTGATCTCGAAAGATCTTTTTCTTCTTTCAGGTCCACCTGGCCGGTGACTTTATAATATTTCTTTGTTTGATTCGTGGTCCATTTTCCACCCAGTCGCCAAATACTATCCACGCTGCTCCTGTAAAAAGTGCTGGTCACTTTTACTCCTTTGTCAAGTTTAGTCGGGAAATTAAAGGAGACGATCTCGTCATCTTTCACTTCGCATTTATCTCCATCGATGACGCCCTTCACTCTTTTTACGATATAGTAAAGGGTATCATTGACAATGAATTCACTTCTTGAATAGCCTGACACCTTTCCGCGGTATTCAGTAAGTACGATCTCAAAGTATTGATCTTTACGTACGGAACTGCTATCATTCGTCAGTACTCCGGTATATAAACCAGTAAGGCTTTGTGAATAGAGCAAAAAAGGAAGGAAAATGAACAGGAGTATAAGCCTAAGGCTTTTGGGGGCCAATAGGACTTTCCAGGGTGCTGGGCATAGTAGCTTTACGCAGGTATTGGGTTTGGCGGACAAGTTTCCGGGCGTTTTCAGGGGTTACGGACTTACAATCAATTCTATATAATAACGCATCCAGGCTTTCCCGATTGTGTAAAGCCTTCAAATAATACTTGTCATAATAGGCCAATAAAATGCGAAAACAGCCTTCAATATCACCCCATTGTAAAAACTCAATGGCGTTTTTGGCATTTAATCCCCCCAGCTTTTCGCGGATCCTTTTGATAGCATCTGTCATTTTCTCCCGGTCGAGTGAACCATATTCGCTGATGATGTACTTCAATCTTTCTTCAAAAGGGATTTCCAGGAAATATAATGCTGATTGCCGCATTTGGTTCCAGATATCATTCGGAATATTTACCAGCCCGATGCGCTGGCTTTCATCTTCCAGCCAGATACCCCCAAGCCCCCTAAAGGGGGTAATCGAGATTTCTGTGTTTGACTGATCGCTTAACGCTCGCAATTCATGGTATAACAAGTTTTCAAACATTTCTTGTGAAGGTTGTGGTGGCAAACCGATATTTCCAAAGGCAGAACCTTTATGATTGGCGATCGCTTCGAGGTCTACTACAAACGCTCCATCTTCTCGGAGTTTTTTTAACACTTCGGTCTTACCCGAACCTGTATATCCTCCAAGGATATTGAATTGAAAAGGACTTTTAAAAGTACCCAGCACATGATTCCGGAATTTTTTATATCCACCTAAGAGGGTATATACTTTGCATCCATAGAGGTCCAGCAACCACGCTACGCCCGCGCTGCGCATACCACCCCTCCAGCAATAAAGCAATATGCAATCGGCAATGGGCAATTGTGCGTCATCTGGCTTTGCATTTTGCCGATTGCTTTTTGCCGATTGCTGATTGAGGATTGCCGATTGAACGTCTTCAATCATCTTATTCATCTTGGGTCCGAAATAATCAAGCCCGATCTTTATCGCTTTTTCGCGGCCCTCCTGTTTATATGCAGTGCCCACTACTTTCCTTTCTTCATCGGTAAACAAGGGGAGATTGAATGCCCCGGGGATATGGGCATGATTGTATTCACCCGGACTCCTGACATCGATCACCGGATGTACTTTTGCCAGGGCCAGGAATCTTTCAATATTTATTTTTTCGACAGCCATTCTTGCCGAAGCTTAAAGTCTAAGGTTTAAGGTTCGTATCCACAAAAAACTTTAAACATTAAAAAAGCCTTCCCGTTTACCAGAAAAGCTTTTCAAGAATATTCAATTTCATTAACTGTTCATGCTCGCCAGGAACTCTTCATTGCTTTTTGTTCCACGCATACGGCGGAGCAATTCATTCATTGATTCTTCCGTATTCATATCCGTCAGGTAAACACGAAGCAGGTTCATGCGCTGCAGCACATCTTTTTCAAGCAGCAGGTCGTCGCGCCGGGTAGAGGAAGCCGTGAGGTCGATGGCCGGATAGATCCGTTTGTTGGATAGCCTGCGGTCCAGTTGCAATTCCATATTACCGGTTCCCTTGAATTCCTCGAAGATCACCTCGTCCATTTTACTTCCGGTATCTACCAGCGCGGTGGCGATGATGGTGAGAGAACCGCCGAATTCAATTTTACGCGCGGCCCCAAAGAATTGCTTGGGTTTTTGCATGGCGTTTGCTTCCACACCACCGGACAATACTTTACCGCTCGCAGGAGCTACCGTATTATGTGCACGCGCTAAACGCGTTATTGAATCCAGGAGAATGACAACGTCATGACCACACTCTACGAGACGTTTTGCTTTTTGCAGCGCCATCGTAGAAACTTTTACGTGCTTTTCTGCGGGTTCATCAAATGTAGAAGCGATCACTTCTGCTTTCACGCTTCTTTCCATATCGGTTACCTCCTCAGGCCTTTCATCTACAAGAACGACCATCAGGTAACATTCCGGGTGATTTTCAGCAATGGCATTGGCCACCGCTTTCAGTAACATGGTCTTACCCGTTTTAGGCTGCGCAACGATCAATCCCCTTTGTCCTTTACCGATCGGCGTAAACAGATCCATGATCCGCGTGGAATAATCATTCGGCAGCGTGAACAGGTTCATTTTTTCAAACGGGAACAAAGGTGTCAGGTAATCAAAAGGCACACGGTCACGGACTTCTTCCGGGCTCTTGCCATTGATCGTATCCACCTTGAGCAATGCAAAATATTTTTCTCCTTCCTTGGGTGGTCGCACTGCACCATGAACCGTATCTCCTGTTTTCAAACCAAATAATTTGATCTGCGACGGAGAAACATACACGTCGTCGGGAGAGGATAAATAGTTATAATCGGAAGAACGAAGGAAGCCATAGCCATCGGGCATCATTTCCAGCACACCTTCTGAAAGTATTACACCATCGAATTCAATGTTAAAAGCCTGGTCGCGGCGCTGCGGGTAAAATTTGTTCTGTGCATTGTTGGATGCGTCCGTAGCAGATGCGCCGGGCTCGGCAACCATTTCACCGGATTGTGATTCTGCATTTCCACCGTTCTCTCCGCTCACTTCTTCTGTTTCAGCTGACTCGTTGCCAGTCTGACCGGGATCAGCATCTTTTTCATCCGGTTTTTTACGTACTTTTTTCAAAGGCGTTTTGTCGACAATAGGTTCAGGGCGGGTTTCTTTTTTCACAGCCATTGGAGGGTTTTTTATAATTTTTTTCTCGTCGCCATTGCTTTCCACAACAGCTTCTTCGGTACTATTGCTCGTTGAGGTTTTGATAATACGTTTGCGTTTTCCCTTATCATCATTATTATTAGCGGCAGACTTTGCGCCGGCGATCGCCTGGTTATCCAGGATCTTATAAACCAGGTCTTTTTTTCCTAATTTTTTAGCGTTGGGGATCTTGAGCTGCTCAGCTATATCCAGCAGTTCAGGAACGAGCATATCGTTCAGTTGAAGAATATCGTACATACAAAAATCTTGAGGTTTAGCACTGAGCTCCTTTCACCGGTCTAATGTCAGAAAACGTTCTGCGTTTATTTGAATGGGGTTGGGTAAATACTGGTAAGCTGAGGAAAATGAAAGGTACTTATCAGCCTGTTTCCACTACAATAATACGGCGAAATCCTCAAAAACCAAAATTTTAGCGCCCGGCCTAGTGGCTGATTGCCTTGATTTTAACGCGATAGCGGCCTTCCCTAGAATCGCCGGCGAACCTTACCTTTGCCTCCCGATAATGAGGGCAAAACTGCCGGTAAATGTTTAACAAAAGAGTAAAAATAAAAGACCTGCTTTCCCTGGATTCCATCCCTGATTCAGGGGCGGATATAACAGTTATGGGATGGGTGCGTAATTTTCGCAATAACCAATTTATCGGGTTGAACGATGGCTCCACCAACAGCAATTTACAAGTGGTAGCAGAACTTGGAAAGTTTGAAGATGCGTTATTGAAAAGATTTACAACCAGCGCCGCATTAAAAGTCACCGGTAAGCTTGCAGCTTCTCCCGGGAAGGGGCAAAAATGGGAGTTGAGGGCCAGTCACATTGAGGTTTTGGGAGACAGCGATGCGGAAAAATATCCCTTACAACCCAAGAAACATAGCCTTGAATTTCTGCGCGAGATCGCACACCTGCGGTTCAGGACAAACACATTCGCATCCGTTTTTCGTGTCAGGCATGCTTTGGCTTACGCGGTTCATAAATTCTTTAATGAGAAAGGATTTGTGTACATGCATACACCGATCATCACGGCGAGCGACGCGGAAGGTGCCGGCGAAATGTTCAAGGTCACTACACTTCCGTTTGATAATACACCTCGTAACGAAGACATGTCGATCAACTTCAAAGAAGATTTTTTTGGCAAGGCAACCAACCTTACGGTTAGTGGCCAGTTAGAGGGTGAGCTGGGGGCTACAGCATTGGGAGATATTTATACGTTCGGTCCTACATTCCGCGCGGAAAATTCAAATACGGCCAGGCACCTGGCTGAATTCTGGATGATCGAGCCGGAAATGGCATTTTATGATCTCGATGACAATATGGATCTCGCGGAAGAATTTATAAAATACATTATCCGCTACGCGATGGATCAGAACAGGGAAGACCTGGAGTTCTTATCGCAAAGGCTTACTGAAGAAGAAAGCCAGCTGCCACAGGAAAAGCGCAGCGAGATGGGCTTGCTTCAGAAACTTGAATTTGTTTTAAATAATCAGTTTGAGCGGATCTCTTATACCGAAGCCATTGACATTCTCCGCGAGAGCCCGGCTAACAAAAAGAAAAAATTTCAATACCCTGTCACCGGATGGGGAATGGATCTGCAAAGCGAACACGAAAGATACCTGGTGGAAAAGCATTTTAAAAAACCAGTCATACTCACGGGTTACCCCAAAGAAATAAAAGCGTTCTACATGCGGCAGAATGATGATGGTAAAACGGTCGCCGCCATGGATATACTTGCACCAGGCATTGGCGAGATCGTTGGCGGATCACAACGGGAAGAAAGATTAGACAAGCTGGAACAAAGAATGAAAGAAATGAATGTGCCCGTTGCCGAAATGTGGTGGTATCTTGATACAAGACGATATGGAACCGTCCCACATGCAGGATTCGGATTGGGTTTTGAAAGAATGGTACAGTTTGTTACCGGCATGAATAATATCCGCGACGTGATCGCATTTCCTCGTACGCCGAAGAGTGCGGAGTTTTAATTATTCCTGGTTGAATTTCGCCCGGTAAACTTTTGTCTTAAGCAGGAATGCCAACGCCTTATCCGGATCGTTTAAATTTAAAGTGGTCGCATACCGGTCGGCAGCAATCGTGATGGCAGAATATATCCCCACCAATTCAAATGAATGATCGGTATAAGGTTCATCATGAGGTCTTTTTTTATCTGCAACCCATGCATCAGTGATTTTTTCTAAAGCTGCCAGGATAGAAGCTTCATCTTTCAGGTTCGCGGTATCAATAACAGGCACAACCCCGTCTTTGGATCCGGTAGTGGTCGTCGTTGTTGTGGTAGAACCGGTATTTTCTTTATTTTTTTTGTCCTTACTTCCACAGGAAGCAAGAAACAGAAATGAGGTAAAAATGCTGAGGTAAAAGAAATGTCTTGGTTTCATGGCAGTTTTTTTTGGTACTATAAGATACAGGTCTTTGCAAAGATCCTAAGCTGGGAAATCTACTGAATCCAGATATCTGATTAGACTAGTTATCCACATTTCCATTCGCCCTTAAAATATTTTTATTTATATATTTTTAATTATATAATTGATTTATAATAATTTAACATAAGTAACGACTCACAATAGCGGCAATAATAGTATTAAATATGGTACTTTGTGTTGCATAGTACCAAATATCGCCCTATCTTTGTGCTAACAATGACGAAAAAGATCATATATGAACATTGAAAACACACAGAGCCAGATGCGAAAAGGGATACTGGAGTATTGTATCCTGTCGATCATCCGGAGAGGAGAAGCCTACCCCAGCGATATCGTGGAAGAAATGAAAGCTGCTGGTTTGAATATCCTGGAAGGGACCCTGTACCCTTTATTGACGAGATTAAAAAATGCAGAGATGCTGACCTATCGTTGGGTGGAAAGTAATTCGGGTCCGCCCCGAAAATATTTTTCCCTGACAGAAAAAGGAGAAAGTTTTTACAAGGAGCTGGAACTAACCTGGAATGAACTCTCGAACGGAGTGAATAAACTGGCCAGTAAAAAGAATAACGAACCCAACCATCCATAAAAGACCAACCGTTAACAAGTGCAGACTTCAACCAATAATATTTCAAAATGAAAAAGATCATCAACATTAACTTAAGCGGCCGCGTAGTCCCGATAGAAGATGTGGCGTATGAAAAACTCCAGGCTTATATCGAAAGCCTGCGCCGCTATTTCGCCAATGAAGAGGGAAGGGATGAGATCATCAATGATATTGAAAGCCGTATCGCCGAGATCATGAGCGAAAAAGTCAGGCTGGGTGCTGCCGCGATTACAGACGCAGATGTAAATGAGATCATTGCTTCCATGGGACGGCCCGAAGATTTTGATGCCGTCGACAATGAACCCGCTACTGCTTCCAGCGCTTCCCGGCAACAAGGTCAACAGCAGGAACAGACCTATACTAAAAAGCGCAGGAGACTCTACCGCGACAGTACCGATAAAATTATCGGCGGAGTTTGTGCGGGCCTTGCCAATTACATGAATGTTGATCCGGCGATTATCCGCCTTTTATTTGCCATCATCACATTCGGTGGATTTGGATTCGGCATACTTATCTATATAATATTATGGATCGTGCTGCCGGTCACCGACCTGGACGAATTCAAAGGAAAACGTCTTTACCGCGATGCGGATAACAAAATAATAGGTGGCGTTGGTGGCGGCCTTGCTGCTTATTTTGGCAGGGAACCCTGGCTGATCCGTCTCATTTTTGCAGCCCCTATGATCCTGAATATTTTTTTCCGGATACTCAGGTCTTCTATTTACCATGAAGGATCCTTTGTACCCGGCATCGTATTCGGTTCTTTGGCAGGGACATTCATCCTGGCGTATATCATTCTTTGGATCGTTTTGCCGGAGGCGAGAAGTCAATATCAAAAAATGGAAATGAGAGGAGAGAAAGTGGATGTGAACACTATTCGCCAGAATGTGCAGGATGAAATGCACAATGTAAAAGGAAGAATGAAAGAATGGGGACAGGAAGTAAAAGGTACGGCCGCTGAACTGGGAGGCAAGGCAAAAGAATTTGCCAACACAAGAGGACGTGCATTTGCCAATGAAGCCGGTGATGCCGCAAGAAGAACGGGCCGCAGGTTAGGCCATGTCATTGCCGTTCTATTCAAAGTATTTTTCCTTTTCATCGCCGGTACGATCGCATTTGGATTGTTTGTTGGCTTGCTGGGACTGGTATTCGGAGGGATTGGAATATGGCCATTGAAAAATTTCATTCTCGATGGTTTCTGGCAAAACACATTTGCATGGGGGACCCTCGTATTGTTCCTGGGTGTTCCATTGGTAGGATTCATCATCTGGGTATTACGCCGCATCATGCGTGTAAGATCACAGAGTAATTACCTGGGTTGGACATTCGGAGGATTGTGGACCCTGGGTTGGATCTCCGTTGCCTGTTTCGTTTCCAGCATGATGAATGATTTCAGAATGAGCAATGGAAGAATGGAGCCAGCACCCATGACCATTACTCAACCAGTGAATGGAAAGATGATCGTAAAAGTAAGCGAACCCGAAGTTGAATATAGCGGGTCCATGCCCTGGATCGATATTGACGGGAGTGGACTGGATGTGACAAGAGACACGCTTCGGTTGGCGAATGTGAAAATAATGGTGGAATTAAGTAAGGATGCAGCCTACCATGTTGATATCAAAAAATTCAGCCGGGGAAGAACGGTAGCCGATGCAAATGAAAAAGCGCAAAAGATGTTGTTCAGCGCTTCTTACCAGGATAGTGTGTTGGATGTGAGCAGCGGGATCACGATCTCTAAGGAAAGTAAATTCCGCGGTCAACAAGCCATTGTGATCATTCATGTTCCTGCTGGAAAAAAGATCCGCTTCGATGAATCGATCAGGAAATTGCACGACTTCAATGTCCATATCGGGGATTCACGTCGCTGGAACAGGAGAAACAGGGATTACGACTATTACGAAGAAGACTTCAATTACGGGACCGGTATTGATTATACAATGGATAGCAATGGGGAACTGAAAGATCCCGAGGGAAAAACGCCCAATTACAATTACAGGTATGGGGCAAATGACAGCAGGACAAATCAAGCTACACCATCGGACAGCAATCAAAATTTTGAAGAGTTAAAGAGACAGATCCATGAAGAAAGTGAAAGGAAGATCAGGGAGATTGAAAAGCAACAAAAAGAGAGTGGGAAAAAGAGTCAATGAAAGACAATTTTTCAAAAGATGCGGGCGCATATGCAAAATACAGGCCAGTCTATCCGCAGGCCCTATATGATTTTGTCTGCCATCATGTAAAAGAAAAAAATGTTGCCTGGGATTGCGGTACAGGCAATGGCCAGGCTGCGAAAGAACTTGCCCGGGTCTTTACAAATGTATGGGCGACGGATATCAGTCAACAGCAGATCGATCATGCCAGCCAGGCTGAAAACATTATTTATTCTGTTCAACCGGCGGAAAAAACCAATTTCCCGGCGAACGCTACGGATCTCATAACTGTTTCCCAGGCACTTCACTGGTTTCACTTCGATGAATTTTATAAAGAAGTGAAGCGGGTAGGGAAAAATGGATCCTGGATCGCAACCTGGATGTATTCATTGCTGACCATTTCACCAGCGATAGACCAGCTGATCAACCAGCAATTTTATACAGCATTACTCGGGCCCTACTGGGACCCGGAACGAAAACACGTGGACAATCATTATACATCCATTCCTTTCCCCTTTCGCGAAATACCCACCCCTGTATTTAATATGGAATATGAATGGACGGCATCCGAACTCGCCGGTTATTTGCGAACCTGGTCAGCGGTAAAAAAATTCATTGCCGAAAACGGGTCAGACCCGGTGGATGAACTCATGCATAAAATTTCCATTCATTGGATGACCGAAAAAATGAAAGTGCTTTTTCCCCTGCACTTGCGGATGGGACAAATTGTCTAAAGGGGCCCTCGGGAAAAATGAAATTGCTCTACCTTTGCGGACAATTTTACCGGCATGAAGAATACTGCATTTACAGAAAAACATATTTCCCTCGGAGCTAAAATGGCCGCATTTGCCGGGTACAATATGCCGATCAGCTACAGCGGGATCAACGATGAGCACCAGGCCGTACGTAAGAATGCCGGGATCTTCGATGTAAGTCATATGGGGGAATTCATCATCAAGGGGGAGCACGCATTGGGCCTGATCCAGCAAGTGACCAGTAATGATGCCAGTAAACTAACGGCCGGCAAAGCGCAATACAGTTGCCTGCCCAATGAAGAAGGGGGGATCATCGACGACCTGTTGGTGTATTGCATAGAAGAGAACAAAGTTTACATGCTTGTGGTCAATGCTTCCAATATTGAAAAAGACTGGCATTGGATCAGCAAACACAATAAGCACCATGCAGAAATGCATAATATTTCCGATAAAACCTGTTTATTGGCGATCCAGGGTCCCCATGCCACGAAGATCCTGCAGCCACTGACGGAGATGGATATTCTGAACCTGAAGTATTACACATTTGTAAAAGGAAAATTCGCCGGTGTCGACAATGTATTGATCAGCGCCACGGGTTATACCGGTGCGGGAGGAGTAGAGATCTATTTTGAAGACAGGGGGGATGACGCTGAAAAGATTTGGGATGCCATTTTTAAACAAGGAGCCCCGCAAGGACTTAAGCCCATAGGGTTGGGTGCCCGGGATACGCTGCGCTTAGAGATGGGCTATTGCCTCTATGGCAATGATATTGATGATACCACTTCGCCACTCGAGGCAGGTTTGGGCTGGATCACTAAATTCACGAAAGAATTTGTCGCAAGAAATATACTGGAAGAACAAAAGGAAACAGGACTGGAAAGAAAATTAGTAGGAATAGAAATGCTGGAGAAAGGGATACCCAGGCAGGGATACGAGATCAAGGATTTTTCGGGAGCCAATATCGGTTCGGTTACTTCGGGCACTCAATCTCCCAGTTTGAATAAAGCGATTGCCATGGGGTATGTACGAACACCTTTTTCTGCGATCGGTTCGAATATTTACATCAGGGTAAGAGATAAACTACTGCAAGCCGTAGTTGTCAAGATACCTTTTAGTTAAATCTGTTTAGTGTGGCGCATAGATTGCTGTTATTGTTGATCCAATTTCAATTATGCCAACGATACACCTGACAACATTCATTGCTGCGCCGGTAGATATAGTCTTTGACCTGTCAAGGAATATTGATCTGCATAAAAAATCTATGTCAGCATTCAAAGAAGAAGCCGTTGCGGGTACACGCTTCGGATTGATTGAAAAAGAAGATACGGTAACCTGGAAGGCAAAACACCTGATGAAAAACAGGCTGCTTCGGGTTAAGATCACGGGGATGCAGAAGCCGGATCATTTTACCGACGAACAATTGCAAGGCGATTTTAAGGAAATGAAACATGAACATCATTTCAAGCCCTGTGAGAACGGTACGATCATGATCGACCTGCTTTACTTTGAATCGCCCTATGGATTATTAGGCAAATGGTTCAATAGTCTTTACCTCACAAAATATATCCGGAAATTGCTTGAACATAAAAACAAGGTCATTAAAGAGTATGCCGAGAGTGATAAATGGAAAAAACTGCTGATCAAATAAAACAACCACCTTGAACAAGCCCACCCTTCATACTTCCCTGACTCCGTCTGTTTTGCATTTATATGATGTAAGTAATAGCATCGTCGTGATCATTGACGTGCTGCGGGCAACGTCTACGATCGCGACGGCATTATATAATGGTGCGCGCTGTGTGATCCCGGTCGACAGTGTGAGCCGTTGTATTGAATTGGGGAAACAGATCGATGGCATTACTGCAGGAGAAAGGGATGGAAAGATCGCAGAAGGACTGGTATATGGAAACTCGCCATTTGAATACCCCCGTGAATTCATTGAGGGGAAGACCCTTGTATTAACGACAACCAATGGGACGCGTCTCCTGCAGATGGCATTGGATAAAGGCGCTAAAGAGATTCTCACAGGTTCTTTTCCGAATTTATCAGCTGTCTGCGATCATCTTGCCAATGCAAAACAAAATGTCGTACTCGGCTGCGCAGCCTGGCGGGATAAGATCAACCTGGAAGACACATTATTTGCCGGGGCGGTGATCTCCGCGATCGGGAAAAATTTTTCCATCAACTGTGATGCCTCCCGCATCGCTGAAAATTTATTTGAAAAAGCAAAGAAGGATCTCTTTGGATTCATGAATAAAAATGAGGCTTCGCACTATCATCGTTTGATGGGCTTTGGTCTTGAAAAAGATATCCGGTATTGCTTACAGGCAGATGGCGCGAATGTGTTGCCGGTATACAGGGAAGGAAAACTGGTTACCGGCTAAACCAACCTGCTAAGATACTCCCTTTTTTCTGCACTTTTTGCTGATAAAAATTATTTTTTATTTCCTTTTAATTGCAAGGAAATCCGGATCACATTCTTTTACATTTGCCGATTGCCCTTTTTTGAAAAAACACTATGGCTTTACCGCACCTGCTCAAATACGTTTATACCCATGGAACTGATGAAGTGATCCGGAGAGGAAAAAAGATCCACGCAATCGGTTATGCTGAATTGGTAGAATACGATGAACTGTTTGGTTCCGCAGTCTTCCGCGTGAAGGATGACAGTTATTCCATTTACTATAAAGTTTACATTCAGAAATTCAAGGATCCGGGCGCTACTTCTTTGCGCTGTGGGTGTCCTTATAACTTAGGGGATATCTGCAGGCATGAAGCTGCTGCGCTTTTCCAGTTACAGGAAATGATAGATCGCGGCCACCTCCAGGCGGATGAAATACAGTACAACCAGCGGCACACAGTCGCTAAAATGAAAACCATCGAGCTGAAGACACTTCGTTTGCTTTCTTCACCGGAATCCTTTACCGAGGCAGAAGTTTTTTTAAGAACCGGGAAGGCAGCGATCGAAAGTGCAGGAAATGAAACCGTAAAAGCCAGCGTGGTACTGGAAGGGAAAAGATATACCGTTATTATCCGTAAAAACGAGGAAAGGAATTTTGATACCAGCTGCGATTATGAAGACACGCAACATCCCCTTTGTCTTCCCAAGATCATTGTATTCCTGCAGTTGCTTCATTCTTATGGAGCAGGCTATTTTGATTCCATCCGGAACTGGGATAAGGAAAAAAACAAACTGCTGGAAGCTTATGGATATTCTTTAAGCGACGACCTGAATGGAAAATTTGAGTTCGCGTATAAGGATGGAAAACCATTTCTGCGCGTTCTTGACAGCAGCATCAAACGTGTCGTAACGATTGCTACCCCACCCAAACCGGTGATCATTCCTCAACAAGTTGCCGAAGAACCCAGCGAGCAGGAAGAAGAAATTCAGAAACCCTCCCAACGACTGGGCGTGGTTTTCAATTTTAATAAAAAAAATTACCCCCGCTTTATTGTAGACGTGGTGGCGGGGGAACCCAATGATAACAACGATGGGTTTTTAGGAAAGGTCGAAAAAATCGATATTGGCCGCTATGTGAACACCGATAATTTATCGGAGGGGGACAGGGAATTGCTTGCCCTTTTGCGCAAACTACAGGAAACGGAGATCAATAAATATATCAGTCGCAACTCACCTTTTTCCGGGATCTGGGAAAATATCATTCACCAGGAAGAAGACGACCTCCCGGAGGAAACCAGGGAACTGATGACGGAATATTTCCTGCCTAAGTTGAAAAAAATTTTCGCGGATTCCGCAGATGGACAGTTTGTTTTTCTGTTGCCGGAGAAGAAAACTTTCAAGACGAATAATCTCGAGGGATTGCAGTTGATACCTGAAGAGGCCAGGCCTCATTTTACGATCAGGAAAAATTCACATTACCAGGTAATATGCCGTGTGAAAGCAGGCGGAATTGATTACGACCTCGCCGATAATGAAAGCCCGAGTCCACTGTTCTTTATGTACAATCACCAGGTGCATCTATGGAAGAATAGCGAGGTGATCCGGCTCATTGAAAAATTTCTGCCTGGTGGAAAGATGACGATCCCCGCGGAAGAATGGAACAAGACACTTGTCCAGTTTTTGCTTCCCTTAGCTCGGGAACATAAAATGGATTTTGATAAAAGCCTGGTCCAGGAAATCAAGGATGGCAGCCCGGAAGTAAAATTATTTCTCCAGGAAAAAGGGGATTACCTCATTTTTCAGCCGTCCTTCTCTTATAAAGGGTTTGAAACAAGGGCCAGGGACAGGGATGAGGTCGTGATCCCGCAGGGAGATAAAGTAGTGATCGTGCATCGTAACCGGGAAGCGGAGAATGCTTTCATCCATAAAATGCAAAACCTGCATTCCAATTTCATTTTTAATGAAGAAACGGCTTCTCTTGCCTTGAAAGGAACGGACGTACTGAAAAATAACTGGTTCTTCTTATTCGTGGACGCCATGAAGGATATGAAGACGCCGGTATACGGATTTGAAGCGCTTCGGAATTTCCGGTTTAATACCGCCAAGCCACAAACAAAAATATTTATCAGCAGCAATACAGATTGGTTCGATGCCCGTGTAGATATCCTGTTCGGGGATCAGAAAGTAACCGTAGCTGAAGTAAAAAGAGCATTGGCCAATAAACAGCAGTTCGTGCAGCTGAATGACGGAACATTAGGGATTCTGCCCGAAGAGTGGCTGAAAAAATACGCGCTCCTGTTTCGTGTGGGAGAAGGAAAAACAAATTCTTTGAAATTATCGCGTTACCACATGAGCGTGGTAGATGAACTTTATGAAACGCGTGATGAAGAAGAGTTGGTGGTACAGCTGGAAGAAAAATATGAAAGCTTACGCCAGTTCAACAAAATAAAAGAGATCGACCCTCCCTATCATTTGAAAATGATCCTGCGTCCTTACCAGGTAGCCGGGTATCAATGGCTGAATTACCTCGCCGAAGTGAAATGGGGTGGAATACTGGCGGATGATATGGGTCTTGGTAAAACCGTACAGGCCCTTTCATTCATCGAATATTATAAAGCGGTCAATGGGAAGTTAAAAGCCCTGGTAGTTTGCCCTACAACACTTATTTATAACTGGGAAAATGAGATAAAAAAATTCACGCCTTCTTTAACCTATAGAATCCATCACGGCGGAGGCCGCACCCGGATGAAAGAAGAACTGGCGAGCCAGGATGTTACGATCACTACTTATGGAACTTTGCGCAGTGATATCAAATTACTGATGGGCGTTGAATTCGACTATGTGATACTGGATGAATCGCAGGCGATTAAAAACCCTTCCAGCAAAGTAACCCGGGCAGCCGGCCTGTTAAATTCAAAGCACCGGCTTTGCATGAGTGGTACACCCCTGCAGAATAATACGTTTGACATTTTTGCACAGATGAACTTCCTGAACCCGGGAATGCTGGGAACCATGGAATTTTTCCGGCAGGAATTTGCCATGCCCATCGATAAATTCGGGGAGCAGGACAGGAAAGAACATCTCAAGAAAATACTTTATCCTTTTATTCTCCGCCGGACGAAAGAGCAGGTAGCGAAAGATCTTCCGGAAAAACAGGAAATGATCCTGTTCTGCGAAATGGAAGAAGAACAAAGAAGGATCTATGATGCTTACAGGAATGAGTTCCGTAACCAGATATTGGGAACCATTGAAGCCCAGGGTATCCAGAAATCACAATTGACCATCTTGCAGGGATTGATGAAGCTCCGGCAGATCTGCGACTCTCCGGCAATATTGAACGAGACAGAAAAATTCGGCAATCATTCCATTAAGCTTGATGAACTGGCGCGCGAGATCACGGAAAATATCGGGGATCATAAAGCACTTATTTTTTCTCAGTTCCTGGGTATGTTGGCCCTGATCCGCGAAAAACTTAAGGAATTGAATGTGTCTTACGAATATTTTGATGGAAGCACTTCAGCACCTGACCGTGAGAAAGCGATACAGAGTTTTCAAAATGATGATACAGTAAGGGTTTTCCTCATCTCTCTCAAAGCAGGTGGTGTGGGGCTCAACCTTACCGCTGCCGACTATGTATATGTCGTGGATCCCTGGTGGAACCCGGCTGTTGAGCAACAAGCCATCGACCGGACCCACCGGATTGGCCAAACTAAGAACATATTTGCCTACCGGATGATCTGTAAGGATACTATCGAAGACAAGATCATTCAGTTACAGGAAAAGAAAAGGCTGCTGGCCAAGGAGTTAATTGCGGATGACACCAGTTTTGTCAAATCCCTTTCCAGGGAGGACGTTGAATACCTATTTAGCTAAAATTCAATTACTTAAACGATTTCAGCGCCTTTTAACAAGCACCCGAAGTTTTTTCGGATACTCTACGTCTAATTTCGTACGCTATTTCAACAAATTATGAGAAAAATTTATACGCTGACTGCCTTGTGCCTTGCCCTGGCTACGTTCACCCAAGCTCAAAAGACCGACGGAAGTGTTAAAGGAAAACTCGTGGATTCGGCTGCCAGGCAATCGATCAGCGACGCTACCATTTCTGTTATTAATAAGAAAGATTCATCCCTTACCACATTTACACTGAGTAATAAGCAGGGGGCATTTGAAGTAAAAGGCCTTGAAGAAGGAAATTATCAACTGGTGATCAGCCACCAGATCTACGAACTTTTTAAAAAATCATTCAGCATAACCGCTACTGATAAAAATATTGACCTGGGGAGCCTTTCACCCCAAAAGAATTATAAGACGCTGGACTCCGTGGTGGTGACCAACGACGCACCGGTTAAGATCATGAACGATACGATCCAATTCAAAGCCGATGCATTCAAGACGAAACCCAATGCCACGGTGGAGGACCTGCTTAAAAAGATCCCGGGTATGCAAGTAGATAAGGATGGAAATGTAAAGGCCCAGGGAGAATCTGTTCAGAAAGTATATGTGGATGGCAAAGAATTTTTTGGAACCGATCCGAAATTGGCTACAAAGAATCTTACCGCAGATATGGTGGAAAGCGTACAGGTCTTTGATGACATGAGCGACCAGGCCAAATTCACCAAGATCGATGATGGCAGCAAGCAAAAAGCGGTCAACATTAAATTAAAGAAGGACCGTAATAAAGGATTTTTTGGCCGTGCGCTCGCTGCGTATGGTACCAATGATCGTTATGAAAGTAATATCAGCTTTAATAGATTCAACGGGAATAATCGCATCTCCTTTCTTTTCAATGCCAATAATATCAATAAGCAGGGATTTTCATTTTCCGATATCATTAGCTCGATGGGTGGATTCACTGCTGCGAGTGGCGGTGGAAATACCGCGGGTGGTGGTGCCATGGGCGGCGGCGGCAGCTTTGGTGGTGGAGGAGGTGGAGGCGGAATGGGCGGTGGCGGCATGATGATGATGATGGGTAATCGCGGCGGCGGCGGAGGATTTACAGGTGCGGGCCCTACTGGCATAACTAAATCACTTTCTACCGGCTTAAATTTCAATAATGAATTTGGCACCCGGCTGAAGATGAGCGGAAGCTATTTCTTCTCGAGTTCCAATAACGAACAGGTACAGGAAACATTCCGTCAAACATCTTTTACAAATGATTCTCTTTCTTTCCTGACCAAGAATTCATTTTCCAATAACAAGAACCAGAATCACCGTTTCAACCTCAGGCTGGAATACCAGATCGATTCCATGAATTCGATCCTGTATACGCCAAGCCTTACCTTTCAACATTCCAATAACCACAACGAGGATTCATCTTTTACTTTATCCAGTACGCCATCACAGGAATACCTGGCGCTTACCGGCAAGACCAAATACAGCAATGAGCGCGATGGCATAAATCTAAATAACAACATTCTTTACCGTAAACGCTTTCACCGTATCGGGCGGACATTGACCCTGGGTTATACCAACACGTATGGGCATAGTGAAAGTGAAGGCTTTAATATTTCTCCTATCTATTTCTTTAAACCGGACGGCAGCTTGCTGGGCATGAACAATCAGGACCAGCAAAACAAGCAAGTAACGGCGACGCATAATAACGTAGTGAGCTTGTCCTATACCGAACCATTCGGATTGAACAAGGTCCTCGAATTCAATTATGCCTACACGCATAACCGGAGCAACTCCGACAAAAAAACATTTAACTATAACAGCGGCTCTGGTGAGTATGATATAGCCAACCTGCCGCTGACGAATCGTTTTGAAAACACTTTTGAAGCACATCGTATTGGGGCCAATTTCCGGGTACAGGAGAAAAAATATAATTACCAGTTTGGTATCGGTGTACAAAGAGCAACATTGACCAGCGATAGTTACCAGGCAGTATTAGCAAAGGACTCGATCACGAGCCAGACCTATACAAATTTCTTCCCCACCGCCAGTTTCAACTGGACGCCCAGCCGTACCAAGGGTCTTCGGATCAATTACAGGGGAAGGACTAACCAGCCCAGTGTAACGCAATTGCAGAATGTTCCTGATGTCACGAACCCCCTGTCGGTCAAAATAGGTAACCCCGAACTCAACCAGGAATTTACCCATAGCCTGGGGATCAACTTTAATAATTTCAACGTACTTACATTTAAATTCCTTGCAGCAAACATCAATGTAAGCCTGACCAGGAATAAGATCGTGAACAGCATTGATACGGTAAACCGGTTTGTGCAGATCACAAAACCTGTTAACCTGAACGGCGCATTTACTTCATCGGCTTTCTTAACCATGGGTATTCCCTTTAAGAACCCCAAGTTGAAAGGATCGAGCCTCAATTTTACTACGATGGGCCTGTTCAACCGTGACGTCAGCGAACTATACAAACAAAGGAACATTGGAAAAACGATCACGATCACACAGACCGCCGGCGCCAATTTCAACTTTAAGGAAAAGCTGGACCTGGGTGTAAATGTCAGCGCCTCGTATTATGATATCAAGTATACCGGTAATGCCTTACTGAATGACCGCTATTTCTCACAGACCTATTCGGCAGATATCTCTTATACATTTCCCAAGAATTTTATCCTGTCCACAGATATCGATTATTATGTGAACTCAGGTCGTTCGAATGGTTATAACCAAAGCATCCCCCTGTGGAATGCAAGCTTCAGCAAGCAAATATTCAAGAAGAAAAATGGCGAGATCAAGTTCTCTGTCAACGATATCCTGAACAAGAACCAGAGCATCACGCGTAACAATGGTGATAATTATATTGAAGACGTAAAAAGCATGGTATTGAAACGCTATTTCATGCTAAGCTTCCTGTTCAATCTCAATAAGATGGGAGGAAAGAATGCACCCAATATGCCGGGCATGCCCAGGATGATGGAGAGAAACATGAAGAACGTCCGCATGTTCTAAAAAAACAAACCCTGAAAGCGACCATATAAAAACGTCCCGTCGTAAGGCGGGACGTCTGTCATTTTACAGGCTGGCGAATCGTTACTTTCTGTTATAGAAAGAGTTGGCGGCCGGCGAAGTGCCACTGATAAATATACCCAGGATGGATTTAAGGAAACGGAATAAGTTCAGTGAAGGTTTGTAATGATGCCGGTAGATCTTGGCCTCCCTGTGCGCGTGAGCGATCTTGTGTTTCATATAATAGTTTATTAAAGGGTTTGCGATCGGTTCTTTAAAATTAGACGATAATTCCCGCAGCCGGAAGCCCCCGCCATGTTATTGAGCCGTTAATACAAAGAAAGCGGGAAGGCCTCGGGGAAAACACCTGCCTTTTTTACGAAAACGCTGATCTGCCTGCCGGCAGACAGGCACTAACAATTTATTAATTTATTAACCTTCATTAACATTAAATCAAGCCCTATTAACCCCTTATCGCAGTCAATAAGAATATTTTCGTAGCCGAAACGAATCCTTTATGAGAAAGATCTACCTATCCCTGCTTTCCTTATTTGTTGCGGGCAGCCTCTTCGCCCAGAAAAATGGTTCCATCAAAGGCGTGGCATTTGATACGCTTAGTAAACAGACTGTAGCATCAGCTACGGTTACAGTCGTGGAAAAAAAGGATTCCTCCCTGGTCACGTTTACCATGACGGACAATAAGGGATATTTCGAATTGAAAGGCATTCCCAACGGAGAATACCGGTTACTGATCACCCATATCAGCTATCATAATAGTAATACCTTCTTCACGATCAGCGATGCGAAGAAAAACCTGGAGCTGGGCAATATCGTGATGAATGACAGGATCAAAGTGTTGCAGGAAGCCATCGTGGGTGAGGCGCCACCCGTGACCATGATCAATGATACGGTCCAGTATAACGCTTCCTCCTTCAAAACACAGCCTAATGCCAGTGTCGAACAATTGCTGAAGAAATTACCGGGTGTGAAAGTTGAAAAGGACGGAACGATCAAGGCCCAGGGAGAAAAAGTAAATAGGGTACTGGTTGATGGAAAGGAATTTTTTGGGAATGATCCTAAACTTGCTACTAAGAACCTGCCGGCGGATGCGATCGACAAGGTACAGGTCTACGATAAGCAAAGCGACCAGGCGCAATTAACCGGCTTTGAAGATGGTAATTATGAAAAAACGATCAACCTGAAACTTAAAAAGGATAAGAAAAAGGGGGTATTCGGAAAGGTGAGTGCCGGCGCAGGCACGGATGGACGTTACCAGGGGAAATTCAACGTGAATTCTTTTAAAGGGGCCAGGCAGCTATCCACCATAGGTATGGGCAACAATACAAATACAGAAGGCTTTAGTTTTATGGACATGTTGAATTTTTCAGGTGAACTGGCAAGATTAAAAAGCGGAATGAGCGGGGGTGGAAATATCAATATTAATATTTCAGGCGATGATGCAGCGGGAATGGGACTGGGTGGCGGCGGCAACCGGGGCATCAATACTACCAGGGGCGGAGGGATCAACTATAATAATATTATCGGGACCAAGCTTGATTTCCAGAGCAACTATTTTTATAACATGTTCAACCCGAATAACGAAAGCCATATCCAGCGCCAATATTTACTGCCGGATTCTTCTTATTTCTATAACCAGAATTCTTACACAGATAATATCACTAATAACCACCGGCTCAACCTGAACATGCTTTACCAGCTCGATTCCATGACTACGCTCAGGATCACGCCCTCTTTCAGTTACCAGCTGAATGATAACCGTTCCAATACAGACTATGAAACGCTCACCGAAGAAAAAAATCTTACGAATAAAGGATTCAGCAATACAATCGGGAATAATGAAGGGTTTAATTTCCGTAATGACATCATTTATCGGAAAAAATTCAGCCGCAAGGGGAGGACCTTGTCCCTGAGCCTTCAGACCAGTTTGAATAAAAGTCATGGTGGCGGCAACCTTTCATCCATCAATACTTTTTACAATCCCAATGGAACGGTGTTGAGGAAAGATTCACTTGAGCAAACGAATACCACAACCGCTGACCTGCTCGGTTATAATGCCCGGATCGTCTATACAGAACCGCTGTGGAGAAAATCACTGATGGAGTTTAGTGTTGGCCGGAGCAACACCAAGAACACATCGCAAAAGATCACGCACGATTATAATAAGATCAGCGGAAAATATGATATGCTGAACAATTCACTGACAAACGATTTTGAAAATGAATATAGCTATACGAATGGCGGGTTCAGGACGCGGACACAAAAGAAAAAATACAATTATGCCCTGGGCATCACCTGGCAGGAAGCGGAATTAAAAGGAAAGATCATCAGCGGTGTAAAAGACTCCCTGATCAGCAAGAAATTTGATAACCTCTTACCCAATGCCAGGTTCCAGTACAATTTTTCAAAATACAAGAGCCTGTCATTAAATTACAATACGTCTACGAACCAGCCTACCATGGCGCAGTTGCAGCCCGTTCCGGACAATAGCAATTCCTTGCTCATCCGGGAAGGCAACCCCGACCTGAAACAGGAATTCGTGAATACGATCCAGGCACATTTTAATGCGATCAGCCCATACAAGAACAGGAATTTCTTTGGGTTCTTCACATTTATGTCAACCCGTAATAAGATCGTCAATTACGATACAGTTAATCAATTTGGTGTCCGTCGTACAAAACCCGTGAATGTGAAAGGGGCCTATAATATGAACGGGAGCCTGAGCTACAGCATGCCGGTAAGATTCCTGAAAGGCACAATCGAATTCAGCAGCAATGGAGGATATTCAAGTGGCAAGCAATTCATTAATACCATCGGTAATACCATAAAGACACTTACACTCGGTCCCGGGGTTCGCCTGGACATGACACCCAGCGATAAACTGAACCTGGGATTGGGCGCTGAATTGAATTATAACAAATCAAAATATTCACTTCGACCCGATCTTAATAACAGCTATTTCTCACAGGAGTATAGTGCCTCGGTCGACTTGCAGTTACCGGCACGGTTTTTCTTCTCGACTGATTTTACTTATACCATCAATACAGAAAGAGCAACAGGATTCAATACCAACGTGCCCATGTGGAATGCCAGTATCAGTAAGGGCGTGATGAAATTCAATCGCGGGGAGTTAAGATTCAGTGCACAGGACCTGCTGAACAGGAATATAGGTATCAGCCGCAACTCGAACCAGAATTATATCGAGGACAGCAGGGTCAAGACCCTTCGCAGATTCTTCCTCTTGACATTTACTTATAGCTTGAGTAAAACTGGTTTGAATACGGCGAGTTCCGGTGGAATGAGGATGATCACGAGATGATAACTGATAGTTGCCGGCCTTGTTGGTGTTTCGCATAGCAAGCTTGTAAAAAGCGCTATTTCTTCATTTCAGGTGGTATTCTTTGTTCAATATTTCTATTATTTCAGTTGCATCCTTTTTAAATTTTGGGTAGTCGGAATCAATGTAACGATTTAAGATAAAGATCATGTTTGATAAAATGGTTTGACGCTCATCCCATAATTGAAAGCCATAACCCGATTTCTCGGCAGACATTTCAGGTTCGAGCAGCGATGTATGATCGAGAAATTTCTGATAATTTGTTTCGAACAGGAGCATTTGAGATGATTGCACCCCACCGAGATATGATCTATTTTCAAGATGAGATTCAGAGAATTTCTTTATAGTCCATTCATATTGTGTTAGTTTATTGATAATGTTAAGGTTTGTAAAATACCTCAAGGCCCCCGAATTTTTTAACTCAGAGTAGATAGCATCATGAGGAGAGAAAACAGATTGGAAGGTTTCAAATTCATAGCCACGAAAACCCCTCAAATCTGCAACTGTTATTTCACTCTTCTGCTTTTTAAAAATATTTTTCAGGGCTGACTGTGCTTTTTTCATGCCCGGTACTTGTCGCTCAATCACGAAAATATCCGCAGTATCGCTGACCAGATCATTTTTAAGCATCCGCGCATAAGCCTTGGCCCTTTTATGTTCTATATAGTGTTCACGGAGGTTTTCTACAAAAAAACCAGTAGTAATCGCCAGGAACAGCATAAAAAATTCCCAGAAATAATGGCCCCATTTTTTTCTTGCTGAGTGAACATGTTGATGAACTTCCATGGTAGATGGTGTTGTTACTCATGAAGATAAAATAAATTGTATTCTCGCCTTCCCGGTATTAAAAAACCCCCTCGTTTGAGGGGGTTGAAATTAAATAGTTGAGGAGGCGTTTAATTCATCCGGAAGACACGCTGTCCACCACTATTATTCTTTTGCATTTCTTCCATCATTTTGGCGGTTTCTTTCCGGTATTCTTCAGGCGTATAATGTTTTTTTCCTGTGGGCTCTTTGATCGAAGCAAGGTCTGCTTTTTCAGATATGGCCAGCGCCTTGTATAACTGGCGTCCATCGCCGATATCCATTTCAAGGATCAGGCCGGGGAGTTGGCCCTGGTATTCAGCCGGTCCGGCAGGAACAGGAATTTCTGATGTGAACCAGGCAATGATAACGGAGGTATCGGAAACTTCTTTTCTTTCCATCTTGCCGTTGTCCATATTCATAGTTGTCCTTTGCGAGATAGTCGTTGCCGTGGCTTTGCGGCAAAGATGATTCAGGATAGTTTTCGTTTCTTCTCCCATCTTCCATTTTAATGAGCGTATACTGTCATCAATAATGAATTTTTTATCAAACAACTCACGCAATTCGGTTCTTTTTCCATTCTCAAAATTGTTATATAGAACATTATCACTTCCTGCAACCATCATGTGGATCTGTACACCTCCACCACTGGAGTTATCATCCTGGGCTTCCTGTTCGGCCTGGTGCCATAAGGATTGACCATTACCAAACACCAGTTCAAATTTATCGGTCCGGGTCTTGGGTATCGCCCTTTCCATTTCTTCATTCATACCCATGATGCGCATCTGTACCTGGGTGGTTCTTTCGTATACAATAGTTCCTTCCTTTTGCTGGGCAAAAGCGGAGAGCGCTGCCCACCCCAAAGCGCCGGCGGACATGATTATTCTTTTCATAATGAGTGATTTTGACATAAAATTAAAACCAACGGGCCGCAAGATAAGTTAAGCCACCTTTCATTAAGGTTAATAAAGGTTAAAGACGCTTAAATAGCCCGTCACATTAGGTTATTTTTGTTGGCACAACACATGACCCGTTTACAAGGACTTTCTGTATTGATGGGGGTCGCCATGCTGGGGATCACCGGCTTCCAGGTCTACTGGTTGAAACAGAACTATGACCGGGAAGAAAAGACCCTGGGCATCAAAACGGAAGTCACTTTCCGCGAAACGATCCAGCACCTGCAGGCTGCCAAACTCAAGCTGGATATGCTGCCTTCGGATTCAATTCCGGATGGAAAATTAAGAATATGGACAAGCGGGAATAACCCGGAAAGGGTCACTGCTAAATTTATTCCCAGTGAAAACATAATTTCTACTATCAATGTTGTAAAAAGCAGGCTAAGGGATTCTGTTGATAAGAAACAGGAACTCAAAACCGGGATGATCATATCATTGGATAAATCTTCGGTGGATATCAGGAGGGATTCAACAAAATTTAACAGGCGCATCGAGCAAGGCCTCAAGAACCATTTGTTCAGCCTAATGTATGGCGTGGATTCTTTACAGGATTCACTAAAACTTCCCGAAATCAACATTGCCTTTGCGAGAGCATTGAAAGAACAAAACCTGCATGTGCCATTTTCCGTTGAACGCCTGGATTCCTGCTGTTTGCCGGACGAACATATATTAAACCAGGTAACGGTGGGATTCATGAATCCCGTCACTTACCAGATGAATCTCGGAAATACATTTCCATATCTTCTCAAAAGGATCAGCCTGCCGATCCTTTTCTCCTTTGTGTTGCTGGGGATCACCATTCTTTCATTTGTTTTGCTTTACAGGAACCTGCTCAGGCAAAAAAGACTGGCGGCACTGAAAAATGAATTTATCAGCAATATCACCCACGAATTAAAAACACCGATCGCTACAGTTGGTGTGGCCATTGAAGCGTTGAGAAGTTTTAATGCCATGGAGGATCCGCGACGCACGAAAGAATACCTTGATATTTCTTCCAACGAGTTGCAACGCCTGGGGCTCCTGGTTGATAAAGTCCTTAAGCTGTCGATGTTTGAGAAAAAAGAAATAGAACTGAAATACGAAGCGCTCAACCTGGGAGATGTGGTAGAAGAAGTGGTATCCTCCCTTCGCTTACAACTGGAAAAACATCATGCGAGAGTAAATATTACAAAAGAAGGTGACCTCGGAATGGAGGGAGACAGGCTGCACCTGCAAAGCGTAGTATTTAACTTGCTTGACAATGCATTAAAATATGGAAAGGAAGTTCCCGCTATACAGATCCATCTTAAGGAAAAAGACAATGCGGTAACGATGAATATTACGGATAATGGGATCGGAATTCCTTCTGAATATAAGGACAGGATATTTGATAAGTTTTTCCGGGTCCCGCATGGCGATACACATAATGCAAAAGGATATGGATTGGGGTTGAGTTATGTTGCCCATGTTGTGCAACGTCATCGCGGCGAGATCCAGATCGAAAGCCAGCCGGGCATCGGTACCCAATTTATGATCACCCTCCCAAAAAATAACGGATGAGCGCCACCAGGATATTGTATGTGGAAGACGAAGTCTTCCTGGGAAAGATCGTCAGGGAAAGCCTGGAAAGCAGAGGCTTTGAAGTGATCATGGAAAGCGATGGGGGAAAAGCCATTCCGCTTTTTCAAAAAAGCAAACCGGATGTTTGTGTGCTGGATATTATGCTCCCCAATAAAGATGGTTTTACAATTGCCGATGAGATCCGGGAACTGGATGAAGAAATACCCATTCTTTTCCTGACCGCGAAGACACAGACAGAGGACGTCGTTAAGGGATTTACATTGGGAGGAAATGATTATATCCGCAAACCATTCAGTATGGAAGAACTGATCGTGAGAATTGAGAACGCGTTGAGGAACAAAGCTGAAAAAAAACCGGTTTCGGGGCCGGAAGTACCGATCGGGAAATTTACATTCAGTACCAACCGCCAGGTATTGAGTTTTGGCGGAGAGAATAAAAAACTTTCTTACCGCGAAAGCGAATTACTCAAATTGCTTTTTGAAAACCGGGATAAGATCATCGACCGCAAAGAAATACTTACGCTACTCTGGGGAAACGACTCTTTTTTTAATAGCCGTAACCTGGACGTCTATATCACCAAGCTGCGCGGCTATCTCCGCCAGGATCCCGCTTTGGAGATCATTACGATCAAGGGTATCGGATACCGCTTCATTACTTCCTGAAGATCACTTACCAAGAACCTTACTAACTTTGTAAAAATTATTTTATGCGTATTGGTTTGTTCCTGTTGATCATGTTTGCCTGCCTGCAAAGCCGGGCGCAGCATTGTCCCTGGGATTGTAGCGGAATGATCGTAGTTAAGACAGATATTCCCCGCGCTACACTTAACAAACTGAAGCCAGTGTTGGTGGATGAAGAACATCGTGTGATGACAGATACGGTTTGGGGTACCGGAAAGGAAGACAAGACAAATGACCGCTGTGATTTCCTTTATTATGATGATTTTTTAAAGAACAGGGTTCAAAAAACAAAACTCCATCATTTCTACAACTATGACACCATGTATTATTTTGCAAAAGGATTATACATGGTAAAGTATAACTATTGTGAATACGGGGAAAAGAAGATTTACCTGCGCTATAATGACCCGGAAAAAGGAGAAGCTCAATTTCACTATCTTGAAATTCCGGATAAGGCCAGGATCCACCTTCATGATCATGCAAGTGAACTTTGGGATCATAAAGGGAAAGAAATGAGAAAAAGCGTTTCAAACGCTATCCTGGCCCTGGACTGGAAAGAATTGGGATTTAAATGAGCACCCAAAAGACCTATTTCGCTAAACAACTTTACACAGGCGAAAAATTACTTGCTTCACATGCTGTGATCGTTGACAATGGGATCATCGCTGAGATCGTTCCTGCTGCTTCCCTGTCCCCTGATATTGATCAAATCACGCCGGTAGAAATTCTCGCACCGGCATTTATCGACCTCCAGGTATATGGTGCAGGAGGAAAATTGTTTGGGGCATTTCCCGAAGTTGATTCACTAAAGCGATTAGCCGAACACAACAAGCGTTCCGGAACAAGTGGATGTTTGGTAACGATTGCGACGAATTCAACAGATGTTTTTAAAAAAGGAATAGACGCAATAAGGGAATATTGGTCACAAAAAGGAGAAGGCATCCTGGGTTTGCATATAGAAGGTCCCTGGATCAACCCTGAAAAAAAAGGAGCCCATATCGGATCCCTGATCCGGAAACCCATTCTCAAAGAAATACAGGAGCTACTTGATTGTGGGAAGGGGGTCATTAAAATGATAACCCTCGCGCCTGAATACTGCAATTCAGAGCTGATCGCTGTGTTTCAGTCACACCATATTATTATATCTGCCGGTCATAGCAATGCCAGTTATGCTGAAGCCATGAAAATATTTGATGGGGGAGTGGAGGCGGTTACTCATTTATTTAATGCCATGAGCCCCTTCCATCACAGGGAGCCGGGACTTGCAGGAGCTGCAATGGATCATTCCCGGGTAATGGCCAGCATCATCCCGGATGGACACCATGTGGATTATGCGGCCATTCGTGTAGCCAAGGCTGTTATGAAGGAACGGTTATTCGCCATTACCGATGCAGTGACCGAAACGAACACCGGGCATTATCATCACCAGCCAATGGGTAATAAATTTGAATCGGGTGGCGTTTTAAGTGGTTCGATGCTGACCATGCTGGATGCTTTGCGGAACCTTGTTCAACAGGTCCGCATAGAACTGGGTGAGGCCTTAAGAATGTGTAGTACTTATCCTGCACGGTTAATGAAACAGGACAATGAAGCAGGCTATATTAAAATTGGGAAGCCAGCGAATCTTGTGGCGCTTGATCATGAACTCCGGTCGGCTTCATTGATTTAACAAAGTTTCTTTCCGCCCCTTTGTTTATTTGAAAAAAATTCTCAACTTTAGTAACCTCATTCTTAACCAAGCTAAAGCCTACCAACATGAGAAAGTTATTTATCCTTACATCGGTCATCGGCCTTGTTTCCTTTGCCGCTTATTTCATGGCCTGCAAGAACAAAAAATCGGAACCAAAAGCGGAGAACAAGGAAGACTCTCTAAAAAAAGTACTTGCCCGCGGGGAATACCTGGTCACCCATGTTACACCCTGTTTGGATTGTCATAGCAAACGGGATTTTACTCAATACAGCGGGCCAGTTATGCCGGGCTCTGAAGGAATGGGCGGGGAAGTATTTGACCAAAAACTGGCAGGACTACCGGGAACTATTTATGCGAAGAATATTACACCTGATCCTGAAACCGGTATCGGCACCTGGACAGATGATGAGATCTACCGGGCCATTACCCAGGGTATCAGTAAAAAAGGAGATACACTTTTTCCCATCATGCCTTATGCAGATTTTAACCATATGGCTAAAAGCGATTTGTTATCGATCATTGCTTATATACGGACATTAAAACCGATTAAAAATAAAGTACCCGACCGTCAATTATTTATTCCGATCAGCATGGCTTACCCGGCTCCGGCACTTCAGCCTTCACAAGATGGTAATATGATACCCCCGGAATCCGACCTGGTAAAGTATGGGGCATACCTTGTCAATGCAGCGGTCTGCGGGGATTGCCATACGCCGATGGGGGAAAGAGGCCCCATCATGGATAAAATGTTTGCGGGGGGCTTTCCATTCGACGTGGGTACATTCAAGGTTAATACAGCCAATATCACACCTGATTCAACAACGGGCATTGGAAACTGGAATGAAGCAACATTCCTTAACAAGGTTACCCAATACAGGGAGGAAAAATCTTATCATTTCAACCCGGGAAAACAAAATACAATAATGCCCATTACGATGTATGCAGGAATGACCGATAATGATCTGAAAGCGATCTATGCTTACCTGCGTAGCCTGAAACCGGTATCGAATAAGGTAGAGAAATGGCCTACTAAATAGGTTTAGGTTTTAGGTGTTAAGTTTTAAGTAGTATATATTAAATACTTAAAACTTAGAACTTAACACTTATAACTTGGTTTCGGGCTCTTTATCGTTATAGACATCTTTAAAAAGCAGCATCTTCCAAAGCTTACGCTCATTATTGCGGGGGAACCCGCATTTCTCTGCGAATTCGTGCGTGTCTTTATAAGTCCCGAACATCTTATCCCATAAAGGAAGATCGGAGTAATTGTATTTATGAACATTGAGCTGGTGATGAATGGAATGCAACTCCGGTGTTTGAATGAAATATCTCATCCATTTAGGGGACCGGATATTTGAATGGTAAAAATATTCTCCGGTAGCAGCAAAGAAATTCAACCAGAATGCTCCTACCAGGCTGGATCCCAATAGGGGGTACATCAGCAAGGCAATGAGAAAAGAATCAGAAAGAATTTCCACCGGGTGCTTATAAAATGATGTAAGCGCTTCAATTCGTTGTGGTGAATGATGCACCTGGTGAAAAATGACCCAGAAACCATTCGCGTGGCGGACCCTGTGCCACCAATAGAAGAAGAAAGTGCTGATCAGCCATCCCACAAAGCCTTGTAATACAGGGGACCACCCGGCAATATGAAAAAGAGAAGAGCCACTCAGCCAGTTGAACCAGAGTTTGTTGGTTCCGAATGTAATGGCGATCTGAACGAAGTTGATCAGTAATACCCTGAAATACCAACCCCTGGAGTTGGGTAATTCTCTCCCGGGAACAACTCGTTCCCATACCAGGAATATGATCGTGACTGCAATGGTGAAGAAGGTGGGCAACCAGAGGTTCATGCAGGTTCGGTTTTAAACTTCATAAAATTTTACTTCCTTTTCCCGGAGAAATTCCTTGATGACATCTGCATGGATGCATTGCCCCAGGTGAAGGAATGAATAATCCGTTACTTTTTTGGGCTTGTTCTGAAATAAGATCTCCTTTTCTTCAAGATCAAAACCCAGGTGCAGGTGTTTGGTTGAAAACTGCATACCGTAGACAATTCCCTCTGTATCAAAAAGAGGTCCGCCACTCTGCCCTCTGAGTCCCGGTGTACTCATTTCAATCCCGTACATTCTTTTTTCATTTGCCAAAAAACGGGTGATCATCCCTTCGATCGGGAAACGGGGCGTTGCCTGTACGCCGGTACTGGTCCACTCGATATCATCGGTGGATTCATTATAATTGAAGTTGCTGAACTCCGGGAATGGAAACCCTAAGCGGCAAAGAAAAATACCCTGCTTAGCCACCGTGCTATCCTTCGGGAATTTTGCATAGCCATTATAAAGAATGCGTTTGAAATCATTGAACTTAACGATCGCTAAGTCATATTCCGGGTGAGAATGCATGGTAAAGCCCGAAGGGCCTTCTACACAGTCAACAAAATTATTTTTAATCTGAATAATTGATTCCGGCTTGTATTTATATTTTAATTCCAGTCCCCGCAGTGCCTGGTTTACTTTAGCTCCCTTACCCAGTGCTCCCCTCTCTTTTTTGAATTGCTGGAACTGCTGGTTCATATTATCTGCCGGTGCGATCGTGTCTGTTACGTGTTTACAGGTAACAGCATAACCCTCCTCATTTACAAAAAAAAGCGTTGAAGAGCCCGGGATGATCTTGTTTCCCTGGTAGGTCCGGATGATGGTATGGATGGGCCTGGTGAAACCAGCGACTTCTTCAATGGCTTTTGAAAACATAATTTATGTTTGGGCTAGCTACTTGCCACTAGCTAATAATCGATAACCTGCTCTTCAATGGATTCAGGGATTTTTCTCCATTCATATTGTTGATTGCGTAACTGCGGTTCAAAACCAGCCTCACGAATAGCTTCCTGTATACTTTTATAAGTGAAGCGGTGAGGAGCACCCGCAGCGCTTACCACATTTTCTTCCAGCATGATACTCCCAAAATCATTGGCACCACCATGCAGGCAAAGCTCCGCGGTTTGTTTGCCTACGGTTAGCCAGCTGGCCTGGATATTAATGATATTGGGAAGCATGATCCTGCTTAATGCGATCATGCGTATATATTCCCCGGGTGTGGTCAGGTTTTGTATACCGCGTATGCGAGCCAATAAAGTATCCACATCCTGGAAGGTCCAGGGAATAAATGCGAGAAAACCTTTTGACTGAGCCGGCTTGCGACTTTGCAGATCGCGCAGCTTGACCAGGTGTTCAAATCTTTCCTCGATCGTCTCAACATGTCCGAACATCATGGTAGCTGAAGTAGTAATATTAAGCTGATGGGCTTCCGCCATAATATCCAACCATTCCTGCGCGCCGCATTTTCCTTTACTGATCAGCCTTCTTACCCTGTCCACCAGGATCTCTGCCCCGGCGCCGGGCAATGAATCCATACCAGCATCTTTCAAAGCCATCAATACTTCCCGGTATGTTTTTTTTCCCCCATTGGGTCCTGCGGACAGCTTCGTGATATGCGCAACTTCGGGAGGGCCCAGTGTATGTAATTTGATCGAAGGATATTCTTTTTTGATCTGCCTGAACGTATTCGTATAAAAATCCAATCCTAGTTCGGGGTGATGACCACCCTGTAACAGCAATTGATCCCCACCATATTTAAGCGTTTCTTCAATTTTCTTTCTGTAGGTAGGCATGTCCGTGATATAGGCTTCCGGGTGACCGGGTACACGATAGAAATTGCAGAACTTACAATTGGCAATACAAACATTGGTTGTATTTACATTCCGGTCGATCTGCCAGGTGACCTTTCCATGCGGAACCTGTTTTTTTCTCAATTCGTCAGCGACAAACATGAGATCGGCCAGGGGAGCCTGGTGAAACAGGTAGACGCCTTCTTCGATACTGAGGGAACCAAAATCGGATGCTTTTTTATATAACTCCGTTAAATTCATCTCCATTCATGGATTGTGCAGGACGCAAAGTTACCACGCTTCGTCTATATACCGGGACTGGCGATACAGTGCCTTGTAATTTAACTTGAAAAGCATGGAAAGTTTTAGTCATTTTACGATAATTTCCGGTTCCGGGGTAGGCCAATTGCATCATTTTACTTCAAAAACTTGTCTGAAAATGAAGGATCGCGATCTAAACTAACTGAATGAAAAAACGCCTCTTCCATCTATTCCTGGCAGGTGCATTGTTTATGGCAGATAAATTGTCCGCCCAGGAAGAATTCATCGAGCCCCCCTCGCGTTTACTCACCAGGATCTCGTTTACCCAACTTACCGGCGGGATCGTCATTTTACAAGCCAGGTTGGGTAATTTTCCGGACACATTGAACTTTGTTTTAGATACCGGAAGCAGCGGTATTTCCCTGGATTCCACAACGGCAGATTATTTCAAGTTAAAACCAACGCCATCAGATAAAACAATACGGGGTATCGCCGGTATCCGGAAAGTGAGTTTTTTATATAATTATAAGCTGACATTTCCCGGACTTGTTGTGGACAGTCTTGATTTCCATATCAACGATTACACTATTTTGACAGAAGTATATGGTGAAAGGATCGATGGCATCATTGGATTTGCTTTATTGAAAAGGTATATCATAAAGATCGATTATGACAACCAGAAAATTGATTTCTGGACCCCCGGAACTACCCGCTATCCCCGCGGCGGATTTCTATTACAACCTGCTATCAATTTACTGGCTTCCCACGAAGCAAGAGTTAAAGACTATAAGACCGTCAATTCCCGCTTTCTCTATGACATGGGCGCCGGTGTTTGTTTATTGCTGACCCATGATTTTGTAAACGACAGTATGTTTATCAACAAAAAAAGAAAGCGTTTTATTAAAGAAGGAGAAGGCCTTGGCGGAAAGATTGACATGGAAATGACGGTGATCAAAGAAATGAAACTGGGTCCCTACCGATTCAGGA
>DATINK010000303.1:0-3555 GCA_035474355.1 Chitinophagaceae bacterium
TACAGCATCGGTCTAATAACTTCAATCCCCTCGTTTGCAGCCGACCTTTTCTTTGCGTTGCTCTTCGCCCGTCTTGCACGAGTCCCGAGTAACAGAAGTACCGGCAGTAAACAAACCCTGAACGGCTTGTTTTATTTAATGCCCCTATCCCCTAAAGGGGAATAAGAGAGTTGATGTTAGAGCTCTTTTCTCACACTTATATTATAAGTATGGTTGAGAGATAACTAAATAAATTTATAAGAACTGATCCCACACCCCTTTAGGGGATGGGGGCTACGCTTTGATCTCCACTTCCACACCGCTTGGCAGATCCAGTTTGCTCAACGCATCTACTGTGCGGGAAGAAGAAGTATAGATGTCCGGCAAACGCTTATGCGTGGCCAGTTGAAATTGCTCGCGACTTTTTTTATTCACGTGCGGTGAACGCAACACGGTGAATATTTTCCGTCTGGTGGGCAGGGGTATGGGTCCTGTTACCACGGCTCCCGTACTCCGTACGGTTTTTACGATCTTTTCGGCAGATTTATCCACGAGGTTATGATCGTAAGACTGCAATTTGATCCTGATCCGTTGAGACATCTTTGAAAACCCCATTTTCTTTTGGGGATGCAAAGGTAAGGGCGGTGGGTAAATCTCCCAAATAGTTGGCTAAGAATTTTTTAAACATAAAAAAGGGACCCATTATTGAGTCCCCTTACCCTTGAGTGTGATGTTTTTCATGAAGAAACAACAGCTGTTGCGGTACTGGTATATTAAAAACGGAGAGATTTTCTCACTCAACCAGCACAAAGACAATGCCATAGGCTGGTAAGCCTATTGATTTGAAGCAAGATTAATGGAGAAATCAGGCGTTGACTTTCCCCTTGACCTTTGCTATCACTTCTTCAGCGATATTATTGGGTGTAGGAGCGTAGTGTGAAAATTCCATAGTACTGGATGCCCGGCCTGAAGACAATGAACGAAGCTGGGTCACATACCCGAACATTTCACTCAAAGGCACTTTGGCCTTGATCACCTGGGCGCCGGCACGGCTATCCATACCTTCAAGCATACCCCGGCGACGGTTCAGGTCTCCGGTTACATCACCCATATACTGATCCGGGGTCACTACTTCAACCTTCATGATCGGTTCCAGTAATACCGGCTTCGCTTTTTTACCTGCTTCCCGAAATCCCGCTCTTGCACAGATCTCAAATGACATCGAGTCAGAATCCACCGCGTGGAAACTTCCATCGAATACGCGGATCTTCATATTATCTACCGGGTAACCGGCTAATACACCTGTTGTCATTGCCTGCTCGAATCCTTTTTGAATGGCAGGAACATATTCACGTGGGATCGATCCACCGAAAAGATCGTTTTCAAACTGGTAATGCAACTTCGGATTCTCCGCTCTCCATTCAGCATCTACCGGTCCCAATTCAAAAATGATATCGGCGAACTTACCGCGACCACCCGTTTGTTTCTTGAGTGTTTCCCTATGTTCGACCTTGATTTGAAAGGCTTCTTTATAAGCTACCTGGGGCGCACCCTGGTTGATCTCTACTTTGAATTCACGACGCATCCTGTCCACAATGATCTCCAAATGCAATTCACCCATTCCTGAAAGAATGGTTTGACCCGTTTCCTCGTCTGTCTTCACACGAAGAGTAGGATCTTCTTCCACGAGTTTCGAAATGGCCATTCCCATCTTATCGACATCAGCCTGTGTTTTCGGTTCTATCGCAACCGAAATAACCGGTTCGGGAATAAACATATTTTCCAGCGTGATCGGGTGATCTTCATGACAAAGTGTATCTCCTGTCTTGATCTCTTTGAAACCCACCGCAGCGCCAATATCACCGGCTTCGATAAAATCGATCGGGTTTTGTTTGTTGGCAAACATCTTCATGATACGGCTGATCCTTTCTTTTTTTCCGCTTCTTACATTCAATACATATGAACCTGCATCGAGGTGACCGGAATAAACCCGGAAGAAAACAAGACGACCCACAAAAGGATCTGTCATGATCTTAAAAGCAAGCGCAGCAAATGGTTCTTTTGCGTCCGGCTTGCGTATCTCTGTTTCACCGGTATCGGGATTCAAACCTTCTACGGGTGGAATATCAACGGGACTTGGGAGATAACGGCAAACCGCATCCAATGCAGTCTGTACCCCTTTATTTTTAAATGAAGATCCGCAAAGCATAGGCACGATACTGAGATCGACTGTGGCTTTACGAATGGCTTCATGTAGTTCATCTTCGCTGATCGAATTGGGATCTTCAAAGAATTTCTCCAGCAGTTTATCATCATATTCAGCAACGGCTTCCACCAGGCTTGCTCTCCATAAGTTGGCCTCTTCCATCATATCCTCCGGCACAGGTACTTCATCAAAGGTCATACCCTCTGTTTCCATATGCCAGATCACTCCTTTCATCCTGATCAGGTCAACAACTCCCTTAAAATCATCTTCCGCACCAATGGGTAATTGCAAGGGCACAGCTTTGGAGCCGAGCATTTCTTTTACTTGTTTTACCACATTCAGGAAGTCAGCACCTGCACGGTCCATCTTATTGACAAACCCGATCCTGGGTACATTATAACGGTTAGCCTGGCGCCAAACCGTTTCAGATTGTGGTTCCACCCCGTCTACAGCTGAGAATAAAGCGATCAATCCATCCAGTACGCGCATGGAACGTTCTACCTCCACGGTGAAATCCACGTGACCTGGTGTATCGATGATATTGAAATAATATTTTTTAGTATCGGCATTGGGTTTACCATAAGCAGTCGGGAAATTCCATTGACAGCTCACTGCAGCCGAAGTGATCGTAATACCTCTTTCCTTCTCCTGCTCCATCCAATCGGTTGTAGCCGCACCATCATGTACTTCACCGATCTTATGGATCATACCGGTATAACGAAGGATACGCTCCGTCGTGGTGGTTTTACCCGCATCGATGTGGGCAGCAATTCCGAAATTCCTTTGATATTTTAAATCGGCCATGACCTGTTTATTTTCAATTGTTTAGATACGATTTTACCCGCTCCGGGTTTTGGAGGCGCAAAGGTAATAAAAATTAGCCGAAAATCGCTGCCCTCCGCGCTGCATGTTGAACCATGGTTTAAAACGGTTGAACATGGTTGAATAATAATAAATTCTTAATGCCAGGTAAGCTGTTATTCCTTTCAACAAAGCTCAACAACATTCAACCACCTTCAACAATATTCAAATGAATCTGTGTAATTTTATTTCCCCGATAACCGCTTTCAATTAATTTTTTCATTCTTCTAAAAATTCATGTATGCCTGCCAAAAAAAAATCAAAGTCTTCACGCCGCAAAAGCGTGAAACCTGCACCCCGCAGAAAAAAAGCGATCGTTACATCACGTGCACGTAAAAAATCTTCGAAAACAGCCAAAAGAAAAACGACAAAGAAGGCAGTTCGTAAGCCTGCAAAAAGAAAAGTTGCCAGGAAGCCAGTTAAAAAAGCTACTAAAAAAGCAACCCCGAAAAAAGCTGTTAAAAAAATTGCCAGTAAAAAAACAGTAGCTAAAAAACCAGTAACGACTA
>DATINK010000304.1:0-1638 GCA_035474355.1 Chitinophagaceae bacterium
TAAGAGGGCCCAATGGTTCTGCCGGTCAACTCGGTGCGCAACACTCCACAGCATTTGAAAGTTTGTATGCAAATATTCCCGGTATTAAGGTTGTTTCTACTTCAAACGGTTATGATGCAAAAGGCTTATTGAAACAAGCTATCCGGTATGAAGAAGATCCCGTGATCTTTATGGAAAGTGAAACTTCTTATGGAGATAAATCTGAAATACCCGAACAGGAATATTATATAGAACTGGGTAAAGCGGATGTGAAAAGGCCTGGCCGGGATGTCACCATTGTTTCTTTTAATAAAATGATGAAAGTGGCCATGGCTGCCGCGACAGAACTGGAAAAAGAAAATATCAGTGCGGAAGTGATTGACCTGAGAACGATCAGGCCCCTGGACTGGAAAACCATCCTGGATAGTGTAAAGAAAACCAACCGGCTGGTGATCGTGGAAGAACAATGGCCCTTCGCCTCCATTTCTTCAGAAATAGCCTATCGCATACAAAAAGAGGGTTTTGATTACCTGGATGCACCCATTCGCCGTATCACGGCGGCAGACGCCCCCCTGCATTATGCGGGTAACCTGGTTGCAGCTGCACTTCCTGATGTACCGAGGACGGTCAGCCTCGTCAAGGAAGTCATGTATCTTAATAAATAAAGATTTCTTTTCCCATCATTGTAGAGATTTTTACACATTCCTGGAGGATCTGCAGGGAAGAAATATTTTTTTGGCAATTCCTCTTTTGTTTGAAAATAATCCTCCATCTTTGACTTGGTTTTTCATAGGATATTGGATTTTAAAAACGAAGCCGGGTTTCTACCCGGTTTCCTATTTTATATAAGCCCAGGATCATCCCCGCAAAGACAGCTAAGTATTCGCAAAGCCGCAAAAATTAATACTTGGTGTCCTGGCTTGAAATAATGGAAGACGGGAGTTTTCGAGTAAATTTATCATATTAAACATAGTTTGAATGGCTGATATATTGATCATTGATGATGAAAAAGCGATCCGTAAGACCCTGACTGAAATTCTATCATTCGAAGGTTATAAGATCGATGAAGCCGCTGACGGCGAAGAGGGGCTTAAAAAATTCAAAGAAAAAAACTACGATCTCGTTCTTTGCGACATCAAGATGCCCAAGATCGATGGTATTGAATTCCTTCAAAAAGCCAGTGAAGCCAATCCCGATATTCCCATTATCATGATCTCCGGACATGGAAACATCGAAACAGCAGTTGAAGCCGTCAAAGGCGGGGCTTTCGATTATATTTCCAAGCCCCCTGACCTGAACCGCTTACTCATTACTATCCGGAATGCTATGGATAAGGGCAGCCTGGTCACTGAAACCAAGGTGCTGAAAAGAAAAGTGAGCCGGGTACAGGAAATGATCGGGGCTTCCAGCCCGATGAAAAAGATCCGTGAAACCATCGAGAAAGTCGCACCCACAGAAGCCAGGTTGCTGATCACGGGTGAAAACGGAGTCGGAAAGGAACTGGTGGCTCGCTGGGTGCATGAAAAAAGTAATCGCGCCAGCGGACCGATGGTAGAAGTGAATTGTGCTGCTATTCCAGGTGAATTGATCGAAAGTGAATTGTTCGGTCATGAAAAAGGCTCATTTACCTCTGCCATTAAACAAAGGATCGGGAAGTTC
>DATINK010000305.1:0-10321 GCA_035474355.1 Chitinophagaceae bacterium
ATGGTCACTCCAATGGCTGGGTGGAAAATAAACAGGACATTATTAATGACCTGAAGAGCGGGAAGCTGGAGTACAGCAAAATAGTGAACACATCCATTGTCATTGCAGCCATCAACACTGGATCTGCTACTGTAAGGACAAACACGGAAGCGGAAGGAACGGTAAACGGAACAGCATTTCAATTAAAGCTGCATGTATTGCAGGTCTGGATAAAAACAAAACTGGGTTGGCAATTATTGGCCAGGCAATCCACGAAACTGTAACAAATTGAAATAGTCAAATGAAATTCACTCCCAGGGCATATTTTATTTTATCAGCGGCTCTTATTGTTACTTTTTTCGTTTTGATTTACCTGAAGATCGATTTTCTTACTTATGGTTTTTTAGGAGGCGCGATAGGTTCATTGATCAGGGGATTTTATGAAGAATCAAAAATAAACAAGCTTAAAAAACAGAAACCGGAATAAATAATTTGAAGACGTAATTAATGGGAAGAAAATTATTATTAGATAACATTCATATTGAGAACATCAGGAACTATGATGTTTATCGCCGCCAGGGTGGATACCGCAGCGTGGAGAAAGCTTTGAAAGATATGAGCCCGGACCAGGTTACCGAAGAGGTAAAGAAAAGTGGATTGCGGGGAAGGGGCGGAGCGGGCTTCCCGACAGGAATGAAATGGGGATTCCTGGCCAAACCTGCGGGTTTACCCCGGTACCTGGTTTGTAATGCAGATGAGAGTGAGCCCGGGACTTTTAAAGACAGGTACCTGATGGAATACATTCCTCACCTGTTGATCGAAGGGCTGGTGGTTTCATCTTATGCGATAGGCAGCAACCGTACCTATATATATATACGTGGTGAGTTTGCCTGGATCGTGGATATCCTGGAAAAGGCGATAGCCGAAGCGAGAGAAAATGGCTGGCTGGGTAAAAACATCCTGGGATCCGGGTTTGATTGTGAAATATATGTTCAGCGTGGTGCAGGTGCTTATATATGCGGAGAAGAAACAGCATTACTGGAATCATTGGAAGGTAAGAGAGGAAATCCCCGGATCAAACCTCCCTTCCCGGCTGTGAAAGGGTTGTGGGATTGTCCCACCGTTGTCAATAATGTGGAAACCCTGGCTGCCGTTGTTCCTATCATTAATGAAGGAGGAGAAGAATATGCGAAGATCGGAACCGGTAAATCCACGGGTACTAAACTTATTTCTTCCTGTGGCAATATTAATAAGCCAGGTGTGTATGAGATCGACATGACGATCTCGGTAGAAGAGTTTATTTACAGCGATGAATATTGCGGTGGAATCGCTAAAGGGAAAAGATTGAAGGCCTGTATCCCCGGGGGATCTTCGGTGCCGATCCTGCCTGCGAACCTGTTATTGACAACAACCAAGGGCGAAAAAAGAATGATGACCTATGAAAGCCTTGCTGATGGTGGCTTCCAGACGGGTTCTATGATGGGTTCGGGAGGTTTTATCGTGATGGATGAAGAACAATGTATCGTCAGGCATACGATGACGCTTGCCAGGTTTTACCATCATGAAAGTTGCGGTCAATGTTCACCCTGCCGGGAAGGAACGGGCTGGATGGAAAGGATCCTGCATAATATTGAATATGGAAAAGGTAAAATGAGTGATATCGACCTGTTATGGGATATTCAGCGTAAAATTGAAGGGAATACCATCTGTCCTCTCGGTGAAGCAGCTGCCTGGCCTGTTGCGGCGGCCATCCGGCATTTCCGGGACGAATTTGAATGGCATGTCAGGAACCCGGAAGAGTGTTTGAAAACAAATTATGGACTGAGTAATTATGCAAAACCGATAACTATTTGAAAATGATTGTAGGGACAAGGCATGCCCTGTCCCTACAAATAATAAAGAATGAAATTTCAGAATCAAATATTGTTTCTTATCATTTCTTTGATGATGATCCATGTTTCCAGTGCCCAGAAAAAATGGGTGGACCCTGATAAACAGAAAGGACATCTTTCCATTTCCTGGGGATGGAACAGGGCAGTTTATACAAAATCCAATATCATTTTTAAGGGAGATGATTATGATTTCATATTATTCGATGTGGTGGCGCATGATCATCCCAGTAAACCCATTTCATTAAAATACCTGATCCCTAAAAACCTTACGCTGCCGCAAACCAATTTGAGAATAAGTTATTTCATTAAGGACAACCTGGCGCTTTGTTTTGCGGACGACCATATGAAATACGTCATGGATCAGGATCAAACGGTGGACATGAAAGGAACGATCACCCGCAATGGGAATTATAAAGGGGTCTACGATGGGAAGATCCAGCTGACCAGCGATTTTTTAACGTTTGAACACACAGACGGGCTCAGTTATATCAATTTTGAACTGGAAAAATATTATTCCTGGCACCATTCTAAAAATAACAAGACAAGGATCTCCGGATTTTGGGGAGGCGGGACAGGTTTCTTATTTCCCCGGACAAATGTTCGCCTGCTTGATTATGAAAGAAGCGATCGTTATCATATTGCAGGCTTCGGGCTTTCAGCCAAAGCGGGCATCCAGGTGAATTTCTTTAGAAACTTTATCATCAAAGCTGAAAACAAGTTAGGGTATATCAACATGCCGGATATCAAGCTGCATAAAACGGGGATCAAAGGTAGAGGCGAGCAGGATTTTTGTTTTGCCGAATGGTATATCACTTTTGGAGTAGCTTTTGATGCCAGGAATAAGGAAAAGAGAAAAAGAGATAACAGGAAAGAGAATTATAATTAATTATTAATAATAAAACGATTCCCCCCTTTAGGGGGCCAGGGGGTATGGCAGAAGAAAAAAAATTATTAAAGGTTACCATTGATAATATCACGATCGATGTGGAACAGGGAACCTCTATCCTGATGGCGGCTCGCCAGATAGGCGGTGATGTTGCGCCACCTGCTATGTGTTTTTACAGCAAACTAAAAGGTAGCGGGGGAAAATGCAGGACCTGCCTGGTGGAAGTCGCTGCCGGATCCGCTGCTGATCCCCGTCCCATGCCCAAACTCGTGGCCTCCTGCCGCACGGCGGTCATGGATGGAATGGTGGTGAAAAATATCACCAGTGACAGAGTAATCGATGCCCGCAATGGGGTTGTCGAGTTTCTCCTGCTCAATCATCCGCTTGATTGCCCGATCTGTGACCAGGCCGGTGAATGTGACTTACAGGATCTTTCCTATAACCATGGTAAAGAAGGAACGCGTTATGAATTTAAACGCAGGACTTTTGAAAAAGAAGACATTGGTCCTTATATCCAGTTGCACATGACGCGCTGTATACTTTGTTATCGTTGTACTTATGTGGCCGACCAACTCACTGATCAGCGGGTGCATGGTATACTGGATAGGGGCGAGCATTCTGAGATTTCTACTTATATCTCTAAAGCCATTACCAACGATTTCAGCGGTAACATGATCGATGTTTGCCCGGTAGGTGCACTGACAGACAGAACTTTCAGGTTCAAAAACAGGGTTTGGTTCACCAGGCCGGTGAATGCACATCGTGATTGCGATAAGTGTTGCGGAAAAGTAGTGTTATGGAATCGGGGTGAAGACGTACTCCGTGTAACAGCAAGAAAAGATGAATGGGCAGAAGTGCAGAGTTATGAGGGTAAACCAGGATGGATCTGCAATGACTGCCGCTTTGATAAAAAACATATTCGTGATTGGGAGGTGGAGGGTCCAACGCATATCAACCGTCATTCGGTCATCGCGCAGGGACATTATGAAGGGGTCATGATGCCCAAAGAAACCATTAATGATGTGATGGGAGGGAGGGCGCCCAGGTTATTGATGGACATTCATGGCATCAGTGATGTCAACGATATAGATATCAGTGGCATCCCGGGCCCACCGACCAGCAAAAATTTAAAAGCGACTAAAGAAAAAGAATAACATGCAGCTGCTGACCATAGACTGGGGGTTCATACTTGAAAAATTCCTCTTGGTGGGGATGATCATTTCCTTTTCCCTGTTCATTGCTATGTACAGCACTTATGCAGAAAGAAAGATCGCGGCCTTTCTCCAGGATCGACTGGGGCCCAACCGGGCAGGACCTTTCGGAATATTACAACCCTTAGCAGACGGCGGTAAACTGTTTTTTAAAGAAGAGATCATCCCGCTGGCTTCTTCGAAATTTTTATTTGTCCTGGGTCCGTCCCTGGCAATGATCACAGCCACACTCACCAGTGCTGTGATACCCTGGGGAGCGTCACTGCATGTATTCGGAAGGGATGTATCGCTGCAGGTAGCGGATATTGATATCGGGATACTCTACATATTTGGTGTGGTCAGCCTGGGTGTTTACGGGATCATGATCGGGGGATGGGCCTCCAATAATAAATTTTCATTACTCGCAGCTATACGGGGAGCCTCTCAAATGATCTCCTATGAACTGGCCATGGGTCTTGCCTTATTGGCTGTATTAATGCTGACTGGGAATTTAAGAATGAGCGCCATCCTGCAAAACCAAATGGAGAATGAGAATGTCTGGCATTTCTTTTTACAACCCGTAGGATTTGTCATCTTCTTTATTTGCGCCCTCGCTGAATGTAACAGGACACCTTTCGACCTGCCGGAAGCAGAGAATGAATTGAATTTCGGTTACCACCTGGAATATTCATCCATGAAACTGGGATTTTACCTGTTCGCAGAATATGTAAACATGTTTATCAGCGGCGCCGTGATGGCGACATTATTCTTTGGCGGATATGATATACTTCCGTTTGTGGATGAAACGAAATGGGGATTGTCACCCAACCTCTTAACGATATTGGGATTTGTGGCGATGATGCTGAAATGCTTTTTCTTCATTTTTGTTTTTATCTGGATACGATGGACGATTCCTCGTTTCCGCTACGATCAATTAATGAATCTTGGATGGAAGAAACTGATCCCATTGGCGCTGATCAATATGGTTGTGACGGCATTGGTAATGTTGTTGCTAAAGAAATAAGATAGCATTATGTTTTCGTTTATAAGAAAAAATAAATTGGTTTTTGATGTGCTGGCAACCCTTGTATTTGCTGCAGTGTCGGTATTCAAATGGTATGATTATTATGGATCTGACGGAAAGAAAATGGATTTGATTGGCGGCATTGTATTTGGCCTGATGGCAATCGTTAAATTGGATGATGTAATTGCTCATTATCGCCCGAAGAAGAAATTGCCGGATGAACAGGCAAACAGAAAACAGTAGAACTATATTTGCGAAAATTTAAAAAGCACAGGATGATGAGTTTGACACAGAGAGGAAAGGCAGTGGACCGGAAGCCGATGACGGCACTGGAAAAGCTATACCTGTGGAGTATCCTGAAAGGGATGTGGATCACGTTGAAACACCTGTTCCGTAAAAAGGTTACCATTAAATACCCCGAGAAGCAACGATCTTTTTCTGAAGTTTTTCGCGGATTGCATGTGCTGAACCGGGATGAAGAAGGCCGGGAAAGATGTACAGCCTGCGGTTTATGTGCCGTGGCTTGTCCCGCCGAAGCCATCACCATGGAAGCCGCTGAAAGATTGCCTGGTGAAGAACATTTGTACAAAGAAGAAAAGTATGCTGTCAAATATGAGATCAATATGCTCCGATGCATATTCTGCGGACTCTGTGAAGAAGCTTGCCCCAAGGATGCGATCTATTTATCGCAAACCTTTACCCCTTCGAATTATGACAGGAAGGCCTTTATATATAAAAAAGAGGATCTCCTGATCCCCCACCCGATAGAAAACCCGGAAGCGTATCAAAAAGCACTTGGAAATAAACGAATCATTAATCAAAAATAACTAGCTCCCCGCCAACCGGCGGGGATGGGGGTATGAACATTACACAAATCTTATTCTGGATACTTTCCGTGATGGCACTTTTCAGTGCGCTGATGGTCATCACGAGTAAGAATCCTGTATTCAGTGTATTGTGGCTGATCGTTACTTTTTTTTCTATCTCCGGTCATTATATTTTATTAAATGCGCAGTTCCTCGCTATCGTTAATATTATTGTCTATGCAGGCGCGATCATGGTCTTGTTTCTTTTTGTGATCATGCTCATGAACCTGAACCGGGAAACCGAACCCCAAAAGAACCGATGGGTGAAAATGGCCAGCGCGATCGCAGGGGGCTGCCTGTTGCTGGTATTAGTGGCAGCTTTGCGAAAGGTGGATATAAGAAACCAGGTGGCAGAAGTGAATACGGGAGATATTGGATTGATCAAGAACCTGGGGAAAGAATTATTCACGACTTATGTTGTGCCATTTGAAATAAGCAGCGTGCTTTTCTTAAGTGCCATGGTGGGGGCGGTGGTGATAGGAAAGAAGGAATAGCCCCCATCCCCTAAAGGGGTGAGAATAGGGTACTATTCTTAAACGTAAAATTGGTTAAATGAATTAGTATTGAAAAGCGTGTTATGAATAAAGTATACAATAAACTCCCCTTTAGGGGATGGGGGCCATGCCAGTAAACTATTACATATTCCTCTCACTCGCATTGTTCTGCATCGGGATCGTGGGTGTATTGACCCGCCGCAATGCGATCATCATATTCATGTGCATTGAATTAATGTTAAATGCTGTGAATCTTTTGCTCGTGGCATTTTCAAAGATGCATCACCTGAAAAACATGGCGGTGGATGCGACAGCGGGAACCGACGGACAATTATTTGTATTCTTTATCATGGTGGTGGCGGCGGCTGAAGTAAGTGTGGGATTAGCTATTATAGTAATGATGTATAGAAATACACATTCGGTAGATGTAAACTTTTTAAACAGGCTGAAGCATTAACCCCCTTGCCCCCTAAAGGGGGTAATCGTGTTTCATATTGATAGTATGAAGTTATTATTAGGATTTATTGTTTTGTGGCCACTGGCAGGCTTTTTAATTAACGGCTTGGGAAGAAAGTACCGTAGTAAAAAAGCAATTGCATCCTATGCCTGCAGCTTGATATTTGCGTCTTTCGTTGTCAGTGTTTTTGCTTTTTTTAAAGTAAATAGCAATGGGGGAGAGGTCATACATTATTTTGACTTTATCAGGGTAGGATCATTACACATTCCATTCGAGTTCCAGGTGGATCAATTGACATGCATTTTTCTATTGATCATAACTGGTGTAGGGTTATTGATTCATGTGTATTCAGCAGCATACATGAAAGAAGAAAGCCAGGAACATTATGGCCGGTATTTTTCATTTCTCAATCTTTTTATCTTCTTCATGTTGATCCTCGTTTTGGGTGCCAATTACGTCATTATGTTCATCGGCTGGGAAGGAGTGGGTCTCTGTTCTTATTTATTGATAGGATACTGGTTTAAGAACAATGAGTATAATAAAGCTGCGAATAAGGCTTTTATCATGAACCGTATCGGGGACCTGGCATTTCTGATTGCCTTGTTCTGGTTGGTCAACAAACTGGGGACGGTTTCATTCAGTGAAGTATTCCAGGCACAGAACTTACAACGACTCAGCAGTGGAGATATTACCATCATTACTTTACTCTTATTTGTAGGTGCAGCCGGAAAGAGCGCCCAGATACCATTATATACATGGCTCCCGGATGCGATGGCGGGTCCGACCCCGGTATCGGCGCTGATCCATGCCGCCACCATGGTCACAGCGGGTATATATATGGTAGCGAGAAGCAATGCCCTTTATTCTCTTTCCTCCCTCTCGATGAATGTGGTGGCAATAACAGGACTGGCCACTGCGATACTGGCGGCTACTATTGCACTCAAACAAAATGATATTAAAAAAGTACTGGCTTATTCAACGGTGAGCCAGTTGGGGTATATGTTCCTGGCCCTCGGAGTTGGCGCTTATTCGGCCGGGGTGTTCCATGTCATGACTCATGCGTTCTTTAAAGCTTTATTATTCCTTGCTGCAGGTAGTGTCATACATGCCATGGGCGGAGAACAGGATATCCGCAACATGGGTGGATTATCAAAAAAGATACGGATCACCTTTATTACATTCCTGGTAGGCTGCATCGCTATCTCCGGGATCCCGCCTTTCTCAGGATTTTTCTCAAAGGATGCCATCCTGCTTGCGGCATTTGAACACAATAAGATATTATATGCTGTGGCGCTGTTCGGGGCTCTATTAACAGCTTATTATATGTTCAGGTTATTCTTCCTGACTTTTTCGGGTTCTTTCCGGGGCAAACCAGAACAGGAACAGCATCTTCATGAAAGTCCGCCCCGAATGACCGTTCCATTGATCATACTTGCCATTCTTTCATTGGTGGGTGGATTTGTGGGAATACCTGCTGTGTTAATGAATGGCGGGGACAGGCTATCTGCATTTCTATCACCAGTGATACCCATTCAAACAGGTGAAACCGTTTCCCATTCCACTGAACTTGCTTTAATGGGAATATCCACCCTTGCCGTCATTATTACCATTGTCATAGCCTGGTTGAATTTCAGGCATTATCGCATGAAGGAAGAGAAAGGATTTGGAAAGATCCTCGAGAATAAATGGTATGTCGATGAATTGTATGAACAGGTCATCGTGCGCCCGATCGCATGGATGGGTAATTTTTTCAGTTCCATTTTCGAAAGATCGGTGGTTGATGGAATGGTGAATGGAGTGGGCAGGGCCGTTCAATATGGCAGCCGCCAGTTAAGATTATTACAAAGCGGGCAGGTGGGAAGTTATGTGCTGTTGATGGTGGTGAGCATCCTGGTCATATTTATCATTCAATTCTTTTTAAGAAAATAACCCCTCCTTTGGAGGGGCTTGGAGAGGCTGAAATTATGATTGTTGTTCTACTGATATTAATACCCTTACTAACCGGCCTCGCTGCTTTCTTTTTCAAAGATCAGCGAAGCGTTCGCTTCTGGGCTTTATTTTCTTCTGTCATCACACTTGTGGTTTCCCTGCTGAGCATGACCCTTTTAAAAGATCCCCAATGGATAAGTTTTCATGCTGCGTGGATGGAATCACTGGGTAGCAGTTTTTCCATCAAATTAGACGGGCTGGGTCAAATGCTCTGCTTGTTAACGGCCGTTTCTTATCCATTGATTTTCCTGGCCACCTGGCAGACAAGTTACCGTAATGCCAAACAGTTCTTTGCCCTGATGCTATTGGCGCAGGCGGGATTGATGGGTGTGTTTTTATCCATGGATGCATTATTATTTTATTTCTTCTGGGAACTCGCATTGATCCCGATGTATTTCCTGTGTTCACAATGGGGCGGTGAGAAAAGGATCGCTGTTACTTTTAAATTTTTTATCTACACGTTTGTCGGGTCGATATTAATGCTGGTGGCGATCATTTTTGTTCATTCTATGACCCCCGATAATTCTTTCAGTATTGAATCATTCTACAGTGCGGCGATCCCCCATAATCAACAGGACCTGTTATTCTGGCTATTCTTCCTTGCTTTTGCCATCAAGATGCCCATCTTTCCGTTTCATTCATGGCAACCGGATACTTATGAACAATCTCCACCTGCAACTACAATGGTATTGAGTGGTGTGATGGTGAAAATGGGTGTATTGGGATTGATCCGTTGGTTATTGCCTGTTTTGCCAATGGCGAGCTGGGCCTGGGGAAATGTGGTTACCAGCATGGCCATTGTTGGAATGCTGTATGCGTCGCTGATCGCCATCCGGCAGGATAACCTGCGGAGGCTGGTGGCATATTCTTCCATTGCACATATGGGATTGATGTGTGCCGCTATATTTTCTGTTGACAACCTGGGCCTGCAGGGAGTCATGATCCAGTTATTCAATCATGGTATCAATATCATCGGTCTTTGGATCGTGGTGGATTGGATCGAAAAAACCACCGGCACCCGAAAGATCTCTGAACTGGGAGGATTGGCACAACGTGCACCGGCACTTACTATTTTACTAGTGATCGTTGCCCTGGCCAATATTGGTTTGCCACTCACCAACGCTTTTCCCGGGGAATTCCTGATGTTTAGCGGAATCATGGGTTCGAAAGCCACCATCTTTTATGCATGGTTTACAGCATTTGCGGGCCTGACCATCATATTAGCCGCGGTATATATGCTCAATATGATCCGGAAAGTATTTTATGGGGAGGGCAACTCACTTTCGGCAGGTATCAGGGACATCGGTTGGAATGAGAAGTTCGCGTTGGGGATCCTGGTAGCGATCATTTTCGCATTAGGTGTATATCCCCAGTTCCTGTTAAACATGACAGAAGAAATATCCGGTTTCCTGCTGGGAAAAACAGACGTATTGCATTTGATCAAAAAATAAGTAAGCAGAACAAATGAACGCTTTAGTCATATCGGCATTGTTGGGGGTGATCATGATGTTCAGTGGTATCCTGCTGAAAAAGAAAAGCGCTAT
>DATINK010000306.1:0-3820 GCA_035474355.1 Chitinophagaceae bacterium
TCAAAAACATCACCTTCCGTCTTCTTTAATTCAGAACTTCCCATGGCCGAACTCCCGATCAGCACTCCATTTTCAAGGGTAACAGAAATATCGGTGACTACACTTCCATCGGGGAATTTATACTTACCGGTATACTGTTGCAAGCTGTCCTGGCCCCCGGCAAAGGCTTTCATACTAAGAAATCCAGTGAGGATCAATGTGGTTAGGAAGATCTTTTTCATGGTGTCTGTTTTCTGGTTTAAATGGGATTGAAAGTGAAAGATACAAATCGGGAAAATAATTTCAACCCCCCGCCCCCTAAAGGGGGAAAAATATTAATAACCCCTGCCCCTTAAAGGGGGAATTTTTTTTCTTTCATGAGCATGCTATAGCATCTCATAAATTACAGAAGCTCCTTGTCCTACCCCTACACACATCGTGGCCAACCCATATTTAGCTTTCCGCCTTTTCATCTCATATAATAATGTAGTGGAAATTCTCACACCGCTGCAGCCGAGGGGATGGCCGATCGCAATTGCTCCCCCGTTTACATTTACCTTATTAATATCTATTCCCAGGTCCCGGATACAGGCAATTGATTGCGACGCAAAAGCTTCATTGAGTTCGACCAGGTCGATATCGTTGATCTGCAAGCCGGCCCTTTCCAAAGCTTTCCGGGTGGCTGGCACTGGGCCAATACCCATGATGGCCGGGTCCACGCCGGCTACTGCCATTGACCTGATCCTTGCCAGGGGTTGTAGTCCATATTTATTAATGGCAACTTCACCGGCTAAGAGCATGGCAGCTGAACCATCATTGATCCCTGAAGAATTCCCCGCTGTTACCGTTCCATCTTTTGCAAATGCGGGTTGTAAGGAAGCCAGTTTTTCTATGGATGTATCCCTGGGATGTTCATCTGTTTCGAAGACCGTTTGTTCATTTTTTGGCCCGCTAACAATGACGGGAATGATTTCTTCTTTCCATTTGCCGGCAGCGAGTGCTTCAAAATATTTTCTTTGAGACGAGAGGGCGAAAATATCCTGTTCCTGCCTGCTGATCTTCCATTGCCTGGCTACATTCTCTGCTGTTTCACCCATTGTATAAGGATGATATAGGGCAGCCAGTTTCTTATTGGTAAATCTCCACCCCAGTGTCGTATCATAGATTTCTGCGTTGCGTTGAAAGGGAAGGGAGGATTTACCCATGACGAAAGGGGCACGGGTCATGCTTTCCACGCCTGCGGCAATGATGATCCCTGCATCCCCGCATTGAACCTGGCGGGCAGCATCCATGATTGCTTGTAACCCGGATGCACATAGGCGGTTAACGGTATTCCCTGCTACCGTTACCGGTAAGCCGGCCAGTAAGGCGGCCATCCTCGCGACATTTCGGTTATCTTCTCCTGCCTGGTTGGCTGCACCCGCGATGACATCTTCAATTTCATTTACATCGATAGAATGGTTTCTTCCCAATAGAGCGGTGATCGCATTGGCCAACAGGTCATCGGGCCGGATCGTAGATAATGCGCCTCCGTATTTTCCTACGGGTGTTCTAACTGTATCAATTACAAAAACTTCTTTCATCTATGGTTATTTGCTCCGCAAATATCCGGAAATGCTATTAGAACCGGCGGCCACAGCGTTATCTTTGCGCCGCAATGACAAAACCTGGCAAGAAAAACATAAGACATCTCAGCAAGAAAGGCATTGAAGAATATTTTGAAAAGCTGGGAGAAAAGAAATTCAGGGCCCTCCAGGTTTATGAATGGCTTTGGCTAAAACCTGTTCAGCATTTTGATGAAATGACCAATATTTCAAAAGAGTTGCGGGCCAGGATGAGTGAAGATTTTGAATTGCATGGACTTTCTGTTGACCTGGTTCAGAAAAGCAGTGACGGGACGATCAAGACCCGTTTCAAAACTTTTGATGGTCACCTGGTTGAAGGTGTACTGATTCCCACGGAAGAAAGATTCACTGCCTGTGTTTCCTCCCAGATCGGGTGTTCACTGAGTTGCAAGTTCTGCGCAACGGGTTATATGGATCGCAAGCGCAATCTTGAATTCGATGAGATCTATGACCAGGTAGCGATCATCAACCGGCAAAGCGAAAAAGAATTCGGAAAAAAACTTACGAATATTGTTTTCATGGGAATGGGTGAACCCTTATTGAATTATAAAAACGTATTGAAAGCCATCGGCTGGATCAATTCCCCCGAAGGAATGGGTATGAGCCCGAGAAGGATCACCGTATCCACGGCAGGCGTTGCCAAACAGATCCGCCAGTTGGGTGACGATAATGTAAAATTCAAACTCGCCCTTTCTTTACATGCTGCCAATGATGCCAAGCGGCACGAGATCATGCCCATCAACGACACCAACAATATCAAAAGCCTGGTAGATGCATTGAATTACTTTCACAAGCATACTAAGAACGACATCACTTTTGAATACATCCTTTTTAAAGACTTCAACGATTCGATCAGGGACGCGGATGAATTGATCAAGATCTATAGGCAGGTTCCTGCCGACCTGGTGAATATCATAGAATACAACCCCATTGAATTTGCCCGCTATGAAAAGCCCGAAGAAAAAAAAGTAGAGGCATTTATGGATTACCTGGCAAAGAACCGGGTGAATGCAAGGTTACGCCGCAGCCGCGGCAAGGATATTGATGCGGCCTGCGGGCAATTGGCGAATAAAGAAAATGCTAAGTTGTAAGTTCTAAGTTCTAAGTAAAAACCTGGAATCTGATTTAATCAATTCTAAATTAATCGCTTATTACTTACCACTTAAAACCTAAAACTTAAAACTGGCATGAATTACGAAAAATTTCCTACTTTCATTAAACCTTGTGAAATTAGCGCGGTCTGAACTTCGTTTCACATTAATTAACAAGCCCTGGCGAAAGTTAGGCCCTGCCCGGGCGTCAAACTCTAAAACAAGAATACCATGAAAAGAATAGTATTGTCCGTATTGGTACTCAGCCTCGTATTTACCGTACAGGCCCAGGACCAGCCCAAAGAAAAACCCGGGAAATTCAATCGCCGTCATTCCCGTGAAAACACCGAAAGGATCAGGCTTTCCGAAGAACAACGCGCGAAATTCAAAACACTCCATGAAGATTTCCGCAAACAACTGGATGAACTGAAAAAGAACGATAACATCACTGTGAAGGAATGGAGATCGAAAATGGAAAACCTGCGCAAGGATCAGCGTGATAAATTCCAAAGCTTGCTTACCACCGATCAGAAACAACAGATCGAAAAAAGTAAGGCTGAAAGAAAAAGTCGGATGGAAGCCCGTTCCAAAGAAGGATTTGACAGGATGAAAGACAGGTTGAAACTGAGCGATGACCAGGTCGAAAAGATGAAAAAGAATCGTGAAGACATGATGTCAAAAATGAAATCCCTCAAAGAAAATAAGGATATGGATCAGATGAAGAGAAAAGAAGCGATGAAAGATTTGATGAAAGAAAGAAAAGAGAAACTGAAATCGATACTTACCGAGGATCAAATGAAACAGTTAAAAGAGAAAGGTAAAAGAAAGCATCACAGGGTTAAGATTTAACCAGCATTGTATAAGAAGAAACCAGGCCCCGTCTTCATGACGGGGTTTTTTTATTGACAGGCGCCTCAGCGATTGATTATCTTTGCCCCGGTTCGATCTTCTTACTGTTGTAAAACAGCAAATTTATTATGAAAAAATCCTCCTCACAATTCGATAAGTTCGGCCGTAAAAGCAATGCGGCGCGTAAGGAAGCATTCCGGCAGGAAAAGCGTGTTTGGAAACGTGCTACAAATGAAAAGCATGCCAACTCCCCTTTAGGGGATGGGGGCAGCAACC
>DATINK010000307.1:0-9347 GCA_035474355.1 Chitinophagaceae bacterium
GGAATCAATTCCCTGGCGTTGACCTCAATGATGGTCTGCTTGAAATTGACACCAACCCGGTTGGTCTTTGTAATGCAATCTTTCAATAAAGCGACCACCGAGTCCCTGTTACTGCTGAGGAATTTAGTTTGTCTTTCGCTCCAGGCAAACTCATCAAACATATCAGGGGCGTAGGCAAATATTTTTTTCTGCTCATCCTGGATCGGGGGCATGGCATCGCAATTCTGGCTGAAAGATTCCCCGTGCAGCATGTGATAAGTAAATTTTTCACGCAGGCTCAGGGCCAGGTATACTTTCTGGTCCATGACCAGGTCTTCATCTTCATTGGATTTGATCTTTTTGATCAATCCCCTGATCTTGGTCAGTGAATAAGGAGGTTCTGATTGTTTGAGCCGGTAAGTATGATAGGCCTGGCTTTCCTTACTGGCTTCTTTCCATTCCATATCGTCCTGTGCAAAAAGCGGGATGGAAAATAACAAAGGCAATAAAGGAAGGATGCGTTTCATATTGATTGTTTTCTTAAAATTACTTTCATTTTTCTATACAACCACGTTGATCATTTTATTCCTTACGTAGATGATCTTTTTGGGCGCTTTGCCTTCCAGCCATTTTTTGACAATATCATTGGCCAGTACCATTTCCTCCACCTGTTGCTGCGATGCTTCCAGGGAGAGATTGAGTTCAGTCCGGGTTTTTCCATTGATCGCCACCGGGTAAAGCATAGCCGTTTCTTTTACATATTCCTCTTTGAAAACCGGGTAAGTTGCCCGTGTAATGGAGCTGGTTTTCCCGAGGATCTGCCACAATTCTTCAGCAATATGCGGAGCATAAGGACATAATAATATAAGCAGGGGCTCCAGGACCTGGCGCTTATGGCATTTCAGGTCGGTGAGTTCGTTGGTTGCGATCATAAATGCACTCACCGCTGTATTAAAACTGAATTTTTCGGTATCCTGCCCGATCTTCCGGATGGCATGGTGGAGCACCTTCCATTCTGAAGGCAGGGGTGGTTCGTCCGTAACGACCAGGCCCCTGGTTTCATCAAAAAACAAACGCCAGAATTTTTTCAGGAACCGGAACACGCCTTCGATTCCCTTGGTATCCCAGGGTTTGCTCATTTCCACAGGGCCCAGGAACATTTCATACATCCTGAATGTATCGGCTCCGTATTTTTCAACAATATCATCCGGGTTGACGGTATTGAATTTGGACTTGGACATTTTTTCCACTTCTGCGCCGCATAGATATTTTCCGTCTTCAAGAATAAATTCAGCATCCGCGTGATCCTCTCTTAAATTCTTAAAAGCTTCGATATCCAGTTCTACTCCATCAACGATGTTCACATCCGTATGTATCGGATCGGCAGCATATTGATCCTTCAATCCTGCAGAAACATAAAGGTTTTTTCCATGCACTCTGTACACAAAACGGCTACTTCCCAGGATCATCCCCTGGTTCACCAGTTTCTTATATGGCTCGTCAAATCCGATCAGTCCCAGGTCATACAGGCATTTCGTCCACATCCTGCTATATAATAAATGTCCTACCGCGTGTTCGGTCCCGCCGATGTACAGATCCACTTGTCCCCAATAATCAGAAAATTTCCGGTCACAGAATTCTTTTTCATTTTCCGGATCCATGTAACGCAGGAAATACCAGGAAGAACCGGCATAGCCAGGCATGGTGTTGGTCTCACGCTTTGCCTCCACCCACTCTTTAATATTTGCCAGCGGCCCTTCCCCATTGGGGCCTGGATGATAAGTGTCGACATGCGGTAATAACAGGGGTAGTTCTTTTTTATCGATCGCATGGGCTGTTCCTTCATTCCAGGTGATCGGGAAAGGTTCTCCCCAGTAGCGCTGGCGACTGAAAGCCGCATCATGCATTTTATAATGGATCTTTCTGATGCCGATTCCTTCTTTCTCCATTTTCTCCGCAACAAAATCAATGGCATCCCGCATGACCATCCCATCCAGGAAGGAAGAATTCGCCAGGACTGCATCTTTCGTCGGATTGGCCTCCCCTCCCTGGTAATGATCCCCGATGATATTCGTGATCGGAATATGAAAGTGTTGTGCAAATTTATGATCACGTTCATCCCCGCAGGGAACTGCCATGATCGCCCCGGTGCCATAACCGATGAGTACATATTCACTTACCCAGATAGGTATCTCTCTTCCTGAATACGGATGTATACAATACGCCCCGGTGAAAATTCCCGTGATCTTTTTTTCTGCCATCCGCTCCCGCTCACTCCTGCTTTTTACATGCAGGATATATTCTTCTACGGCAGCCTTGTGTTCTGGAGTGCATATTTGTAAAGTCAGCTCATGTTCCGGTGCAAGGACAATGAAATCAACACCAAATATTGTATCGGGACGAGTGGTGTAAACGCGGATGACACCCCCCTCTCCGCGAGGAGAGGGGTTGGGGGTGAGGCGAATTGGAGAGGTTCCGGTGCTGAGGTTGAAATTAATTTCAGCGCCGGTGGATTTACCGATCCAGTTGGATTGCATTTCCTTCATGGCTTCACTAAAATCAACGGTCTCCAGGCCTTCCAGCAAACGGTCTGCATATGCTGTTATCCTTAAATACCACTGGCGTAATGTTTTTTTCACCACCGGGTGATTTCCTCTTTCACTGAGGCCATTGATCACTTCGTCGTTGGCCAGTACGGTTCCCAATGCTTCACACCAGTTCACTTCACCATAGCCGCAATAAGCCAGCCTCCTTCTCATTAAAATATCTGCTTTCTCTTTTTCGGAAAAAGCATTCCATTGTGTTGCGGTAAAATGTTTGCCGGGGATCGGTTCCCCGGTTTTTGGCATGGCCCCCTTTGTTTCATATTTTTTGATAAGCAGTGATATGGGCAATGCTTTTTTCTCGGTATTACAGAAATAACTGTCGAACAGTTGCAGGAAGATCCACTGTGTCCATTTATAAAAATGCGGATCGCTGGTCTGTACTTCCCGGCTCCAGTCGTAACTGAATCCGATATTATCCAACTGGGATTTGAAAGTGGCGATATTCTTTTTTGTTGTTTCCGCAGGATGCTGACCCGTTTCAAGCGCATATTGTTCGGCTGGTAAACCAAAACTGTCAAACCCCATCGGGTGCAGCACATTGAATCCTTTTAGTCTTTTGTACCGGCTATAAATATCAGAGGCGATATAACCTAAGGGGTGACCTACATGTAACCCCGCACCACTTGGATAAGGAAACATATCAAGGACATAACATGTGGGGCCGGGCAGATCATTGCTGACTTTATATACGCCTTCCTTTCTCCAGTAGGCCTGCCATTTTTTTTCTATGTCCCTGAACTTATATTCCATACCCTGTCCCGGCCGGGAATTATTTTGAAAATGATCTTTTATTGAAATGGTTTCTTTGCGCACGGTACCAGGAATGTGAAAGAAGCCTTAAAACAACTCCTTTTTTGCATACCCATATTCATGACGCTAAAATATCAGTCGCAATCAACCGTTAGATGAGTTCCCCTGCATTCCGGGAGAAACAAAAATACGGATTGAAGGCTAAATCTGTTATTTTTGTGCACGCCGTAACCCATATAAGCCATTGGTTTATATAATAAATTCAGTCCTTATGTCACAATCAGGCAAGGCCTCCATCAAACGCGGCAAACCTTCTTACTTCATGTCCATATTAGGGGTAACCCTCGTGTTGTTCCTGCTCGGGATCATCGGCTGGCTGGTGATCAATGCCAATAAACTGGGTGATTATTTCAAGGAAAATGTAGAAGTGAGGACCTACCTGCTTCCCAACATGAATCCCAAAGACAGTGCTGCCCTCATGCAGTATATATCTGCACAACCTTACATGAAATCGATTGAATATGTCGATAAAGAAGCGGGTAAGAAGATCTATATGAAAGAAGAAAATGAGGATTGGGATAAAGTGCTGGAGGCAAACCCCCTGCCCAATGCCATTTATTTCACGATCAAGAGAAAGTATGTCAACCTCGACTCCCTGAATAATATTAAAAAGGACCTGGAACTAAAAACCTATGTCACGGAAGTAAAATACCCCGAGGCCCTGGTAGGCAAACTCAATAAAAATATCCGCATTCTCAGTATCTGTTTACTGGTGATCGTGATCATTATTTCCCTGGTCGTGATCTTCCTGATCGATAATACGATCAGGCTGGCCATGTTCAGCAATCGCTTTCTTATCAAGACCATGCAAATGGTGGGCGCCACCCGGAACTTTATTGCCCGCCCCCTGAATGTAAGGGCGATCATCAATGGCGCGATCAGCGGCGTGATCGCTTCGTTTGGACTTTTTATAGCTATCCTGATCGTTGAAAAATATGTCGACTGGCTCAAGACACTTCATGACAATGGTCTTTTATTCCTCTTGTTTTTCCTGCTGATCGTGATCGGCATCAGCATCACACTCTTCAGCACCTATCGCAGCGTATTGAAATACCTGCGAATGAAGCTGGACGACCTGTATTAAAGTACGAATTACGAAGTACGAAGTACGAAATAAACTTATTACACCCCTTTAGGGGATGGGGGCAAATTACTTATATTGCACCCTCAAAATTGAACGGGATGAGCGACAAGAAAGCAGCTGTTTCCTTCTTCGAAAAAAGTAACTATACGTGGATGATCGCGGGGCTGGTCATTATCGCGATCGGTATGTTTCTCATGGCAGGAGGTAAGAGCAACGACCCTTCTGTTTTTGACCGTAAAGCAGTGTATAGCACAACGCGGATCACCGTAGCACCGATCCTTATTCTCATTGGACTCGTGGTTGAAATTTTTGCGATCTTCCGCAAGCCGAAAGCATGAATATAATTGAAGCTGTTATCCTTGCCGTTGTAGAAGGGCTAACTGAATTCCTGCCTGTTTCTTCTACCGGGCACATGATCATTACCAGTTCCCTCCTGGGCATACAAAAAGATCAATTCACCAAACTATTTGAAGTTTCCATTCAATTCGGCGCCATCCTGGCCGTCGTTGTATTGTATGGAAGAAAATTCTTTGAATTCCGCCGCTGGCAATTCTATGTTAAACTGATCATTGGTGTTCTCCCCGCATTGATCCTGGGATATTTTTTTGCAGATAAGATCGATGACCTGCTGGAAAACCCAACGGCTGTTGCCATTGCGATGCTTTGCGGCGGTGTCATCCTGTTATTCATTGATCGCGTCTTTAGAAAACCAAGGATCGAATCAGATGACCAGATCAGTTATCCCAAAGCATTTATCGTGGGCCTCTGGCAAACCCTGGCCATGGTCCCCGGTGTGAGCAGGAGCGCTGCATCTATTATCGGGGGCATGCAGCAAAAATTTACCCGTTTTCTCGCCGCTGAGTTTTCCTTTTTCCTGGCTGTACCCACCATGTTTGCCGCCACGGTGTATTCATTATTTGTAAAAAAATGGGAACAGGACGGAGTTGTGAAAAAAGGGATCCAGATCATTACTTCGAATTCAGAAAATACGATCTCTTTTATCGTGGGGAACCTCGTTGCCTTTGCCGTGGCCCTTTTTGCTATTCGTTTCTTTATCAATTACCTGACGATCTATGGTTTCAGGATTTTCGGCGTTTACCGCATCATTGCCGGAATTATCCTCCTGGTACTTTTGTTTACAGGGATCATTCAACGATAATTATAAAATCTTTTTTAGTAACTATGCACAAAATCATTACCAACATGAAAAAATTCATTCAACCTTATCTCGTTCTGGCCATCGTTACGATGTGTTTGGTATCCAGTTGTACTAATTATGGAAAGAAAGTTTCACATGATTACCTGGAAGTATATTATAAAGAAGGGATCACGAAAGAACAGGCACAACGCACCGTAGATTACCTCTATCCTGTTTGGATGGATGAAGGCGCCAAGACCCGTAAAAAAAGCATCCAGTTAACCAAATCGGGTGACAGCATTAATTTCCGCATGGTTACCGACCAGGAGAAACTGGCCAAGATCGAAAGCAATGATATTTTCTATTCCATGGCTCAAAATTTATCAGACAGCATTTTCAACGGGGCACCCGTGAATCTTGACCTGACTGATAAGCAATTCAAAACTGTTCGCAGGGTTACTTTTAAGAAGATGGAGGTTAACCAGCAACCGGAGAATACTAATTTACCTCCGTCGGCACCACTCAACGAATAAATTACGATTTACGATTGATTGACGAGTAATTCGTACTTCGTAAATCGTAATTCGTAAATTGTAACCATGCAAACTGCCTCCAAAAAAGTAGTGAACGGTTGGGCCATGTACGATTGGGCCAATTCTTCCTATAACCTGGTCATTACTTCCACGATCTTCCCGGCCTACTTTGAAGCGATCACCGGCGATGGAAATGACGCAACGGCCGTCGATCATGTCCATTTCCTGGGAAGGGATTTCGTCAATACTTCTTTGTATAATTATGCATTGGCACTCGCCTTCCTGGTCGTAGCCATTATTTCCCCGCTGTTATCCTCCATTGCTGATTACAAAGGCAACAAGAAATCTTTCATGAATTTTTTCCTGACCATGGGCAGTATGGCCTGTATCAGCATGTTCTTCTTTTCTAAAGACACCCTTTTCCTGGGCATCCTGAGTATGGTCATCGCCTGCATCGGTTTTTGGGGCAGCCTGGTTTACTATAACTCTTTTCTGCCTGAGATCGCCGCACCGCAGGACCGCGACCGGGTGAGCGCGAAAGGATTTGCATACGGTTATGTCGGAAGTGTTTTGTTACAGATCGTTTGCTTTGTATTTGTCATGAAACACGATATGTTCGGCATGACCGAAGCCAGGGGTTCTCAACTGTCTTTCTTACTGGTGGGGTTATGGTGGTGGGGATTTGGCCAATTCTCCCTGAGAAGGTTACCCCGTTCGGTTCCCGCGGGGGAAGCAAACAACCAGCAAAATGTACTTACGCAAGGTTACCGGGAATTAAGGAAAGTATGGAACCAACTCAAACAGCTTGTGGTGTTGAAAAGGTATCTCTTTGCATTCTTCTTTTATAATATGGGTGTGCAAACCGTAATGCTCGCAGCGACCCTCTATGGAAAAAGTGAGCTGAACATTCCTACCGAGAACCTGATCATTGCCATTCTCATCATTCAATTGATCGCTATACCGGGTGCTTACCTCGTTTCCAGATTATCAGCCCGGACCGGGAACATGAAAGCGCTGATGGTTTGTGTAATTATATGGATCGGGGCCTGTATCGGTGGTTACCTTCTTCCGAGAGGCGGCATCAACGAATTTTATGCATTGGCTGCTGTTGTGGGGTTTGTCATGGGCGGTATTCAATCCCTGAGCCGTTCCACCTATGCCAAGCTGATGCCGGAAACAAAAGACACGGCTTCTTTCTTTAGTTTTTATGATGTGACCGAAAAAATTGCCATCGTGATCGGCATGTTCAGCTTCGGGTTTATCAATGAACTGACCGGTTCGCAGCGCTCTTCCGTTCTGGCCCTGATGATCTATTTCATCCTCGGTTTGTTTTTATTATTATATACAGCTGCCGCACAAAAAAAATTATCATGAAACTGTATTCCATCAATACAGGATTTTTTAAATTGGATGGCGGCGCGATGTTCGGCGTCGTTCCTAAAAGTATCTGGAACAAGATCAACCCTGCAGACGATAATAATATGTGTCCCTGGGCCCTGCGTTGTTTATTGATCGAAGATGGTAAAAGACTGATCCTGGTGGATAATGGAATGGGTAATAAACAGGATGCCAAATTCTTCAGTCACTATTATTTATTCGGGGATGATACCCTTGACAAATCCCTGGCTAACCATGGTTTTCACCGGGATGATATCACCGATGTATTCCTGACCCATCTTCATTTTGATCATTGCGGGGGAAGTATCGCTCGTGAAGGTGGTAAGCTTGTCCCCGCATTTAAGAATGCCGTTTATTGGAGCAATGAAGCTCATTGGGTGGCTGCTACTGAACCCAACGAAAGAGAGAAAGCTTCGTTCCTGCCCGAAAATATTCTTCCTATTAAAGAAAGCGGTCAATTGAAATTCCATCTTGCGTATAGCTCCTTTAAACAGACTGAGGGAAAATGGTCTATAATGGGAATGATGGAAGCAGCGTTCTTAGAAAACATTTCTGTCATTTATACATTTGGGCATACAAATGCGATGATGTTGCCAAAAATTATATACAAGGGTAAAACCATCGTATATATGGCAGACCTGTTACCCTCGCAAGGTCATATCCCGATCCCGTTTATAATGGCTTATGATATGAACCCCTTGACTACCCTGATCGAAAAAAAATCATTCCTGATGGAGGCTGTTCAAAAAGAATACATTCTTTTCTTTGAACACGATCCTCAATATGAATGTTGCAATCTCAAGAATACAGAGAGAGGCATTCGTCCCGATCAATTCTTTTCACTGGCTGAGATCTGAAGGATCTTTCTTTTGCCGGCAATTAGTAAACTACCTGCAATAGCCGGCACCACCAGGTTGATAAACCAAATGCTTACGGTTGCAAATAGAATTCCGGCCTGGTTCAGGCTGTACAATCCCACAATTGTTTTGGTGATATATCCCCGTTGTGCCACTTCGGCGATCGCGAATGTGGGTATGATCGCCAATACAAGAAAAGAAACACTCACGGCCCAACACGCATCCCAGGTGGCTATTTCTACTTTAAATAATGAAAACAGCAAAAGGTATTGTATGGCAAAAACGATATAACGGAGAGCGGATAAACCTAACAACTTGAAAAGAAGTCCCGGTGTACATTCTTCCAGTGCAACGATCCATTTTCGGAATCGTTGTGTTGCCGGGAAGCGGTCGACCCACCTAACGAGCCAGGGCAACCTGAAATAAAGCAGGGTCAATACAACCAATACAGCCAGTACTCCATATAAAATGACTTTTAGCCATAGGGAAGATACCGTTTGGCTTTTTTCCAGTTCTGGCATGATGACAAGTAATCCCGCCAGTCCTGTTACCAGCGTGATGATCAGTTGACTCATGCTCCCCACGATCGTGAGCGATATGGCTTTTATCCTTTTGTCCTGTTCCATATATAATATACGGCCCAGGTATTCCCCGATGCGGTTGGGTGTGGTTACAGAAAATGAAACACCGGAGAGAATGGCTTTACATGCAGTAAAAAAATTTACCTTTTGGATATTCCTGATCGTAAGTTTCCATTTATACGCCTCGATCCCCCAATTGACGAACATAAGAGCAATAACTATAATAAGATTGATGATGCGAGGGCTTCCGAAAGAAGCCCTGATCTCCTGCCAGGACGCTTCCAGGTTGGGCTGTTTTTGGATTTGGTGATAAATGGACCCCGAAAGCCAGATAAAGAGCGCCGGTCCGAGAAAATAGTTG
>DATINK010000308.1:0-3105 GCA_035474355.1 Chitinophagaceae bacterium
ATTTTAAAAACTGTAATAACGTAACGCATAGAGTTGACAATTCATTTGCCACAAAATCATAAAATCGATCTGTGGAAAATCTTTTTTCATACTCTTAACAGTCGGGTTTATTTTATTCAGTGAAGAGAAACAATTTGCAGACAATTCTGTGAAGCCTGATGTTAATAAACTGTGCGTTATCCACCCCCTGAAAAAAAGATACCCCCCGTAGAAACGGGGGGTGTAAACCAAAACCAACTGCTTATGAGATTCTTCGCCAAGGTTGGTGTTCTCACCAACCTTTATTATTTAATAATAATTTCTGTCGCTGCCGGTTTGACCACTTCCTTTTTGGGAAGCATTAAGGTCAATATACCATTGACGTAATTAGCTTCGATGGCTGTTGCATCTACCTTCTCATCCAGTGTGAAAGATCTCTTAAAAGATCTTTGACGGAATTCCCGGCGGATCGCTTTTTCATTTTCTTCCTTACTCTCTTCTTTTTTCTCTGCAGAAATAGTCAGGATACCCTGGTCGAGGTTTACTTTGAAATCAGCCTTTTCAAAGCCAGGTGCTGCGATCTCGAGACGGTAATTTTTGTCTGTCCCGGTGATATTCACTGCGGCCGCCGTGCTCAATTCGCGGTTAACGAATACGGGCAGGTCGGTAAAAAAGTCATCTACCATTGTATTAAAATTCCTGTTACTGGGTTTGTTGTTAAACTTAATATGTGTCATAGTCAATATTTTTATCAGTTATTAATAGTGATTTACACCAACGTTATTTCAAATCATGTACCAGTGGCATAGAGCATGACAAGAGGGGTAGGTAACTTCTGTTTCTTCAGACATATTTTCCGCGCTCATAATAAATAGCTGTCAATTTTTCCTGCTGCCATCCGCCCACAGCCATCCGCCAACCAAGTGAACAATTTGAACTAATTTTGCGTTATAGAAGGACCACCATTTATAAATCAAAAAATCACTGATATGTATCCTGAAGAGATCGTGTTACCTATGAAAGAAGAATTGACTGACAATGGATTCACTGAGATGCTGACTTCCCAGGACGTGGAGGCACAGCTCGCAAAGGAAGGAACCACCCTTGTCATGATCAATTCCGTTTGCGGATGCTCGGCGGGTACCGCGCGCCCCGGGGTATTACTGGCTGCTCATCATGCCAACCCCAAACCTGATTTCCTGACTACTGCCTTTGCAGGTTTTGATATTGACGCAGTAAAAACGCTTCGTCAGCACCTGATGCCCTATCCTCCTTCTTCACCAGCGATCGCATTGTTTAAAGACGGACAGCTCGTGCATTTCATCGAGCGCCACCAGATCGAAGGAAGGCCGGCACAGGTGATTGCCAATAATCTTCTCAGCGCATTTGAGAAATTTTGTAAGAAAGAAACAGCCTGATTCGGATTGACGATTTACGATTGATGATTTACGGAGACCTCTAAAATCGTAAATCGTAATTCGTAATTCGTAACTCGTAACTCGTACCTTCTCAGTATATTCGACCTTTAACCAACCTGCTTTTGCATGTATCCCAATCTTTATTTCGCTTTTAAGGATCTATTTGGTGTAGACTGGAAATTTCTTCGTTTTGTCAATTCTTTCGGATTTTTTGTTGCCATCGCTTATATCGTGGCGGCCCTGATCCTTGCGGCCGAACTAAGAAGAAAAAGCAGGCAGGGTCTTTTTCAGGCCACAGAAATGCAAACCATGGTGGGACAACCCGCCACGCCACTGGAATTGGCATTGAATTTCTTGCTCGGATTCGTCCTGGGATATAAGATCATCGCGCTTTTTATTATGAATAACGCGGCAACCGGTGATCCGCAAGCATTCATTTTTTCCACCTTGGGATCCTGGCCAGCCGGGATCGGCCTGGGCTTATTATTTGCCGGGTTAAAATGGTGGGATAAAAACAAACAAAAATTAGCCAAGCCAGAGAAAAGAACGGTTCGTATCTGGCCACAAGACAGGGTAGGCGAGATCACGATCATTGCCCTGGTAGCCGGGCTGATCGGAGCCAAGATCTTCGACATTTTTGAGAACTGGAGTGATTTTTTAAAGAAACCGACGGATTACCTGTTCTCACCATCGGGTCTTACCTGGTATGGAGGGCTGATCTGTGCTACGCTTTCCATCTGGTGGTATGCCAAAAAGAACAAGATCGGGTTCTGGTACCTGAATGATTCTGCCGCACCGGCCCTGATGATGGGATATGCGTTAGGACGGATCGGGTGTCATGTTTCCGGGGACGGAGATTGGGGAATTGTCAATACCCGGTTGAAACCTTTTAACTGGCTGCCCGACTGGATGTGGTCCTATAATTATCCCCACAATGTGAATGAGGAGGGCCAGCCCATTGTCGGGTGTGTAGGAAAGTATTGTAACGAACTGGTTCCGGGACATTACCCGACAGCTTTCTATGAAACGGTCATGTGTTTGATCCTTTTCGCGATTATTTGGTCCCTGCGCAAGAAATTCAAAATACCCGGTACATTATTTGCCTTTTATCTCATATTAAATGGTATTGAACGATTCGGGATCGAAAAAATAAGGGTGAACAACCGGATCAGTTTTTTAGGAATGCATCCAACGCAGGCGGAATTGATTTCGTCTTTATTAATAGTCTGTGGCATTGTACTTTGGATCGTTTTGAAACGCAAGACAAGTGTGGTGAAAAAACCTTCCTGATTTCTTCCACTAACTGGTTATTTTCTTTTTACTGTTATCTGCTGAAACCCTTGCCCAGACTGACTTTGGGAGCTTTTGCACAAAGAAGGACATGAGCGTGGAAAACTGCGTGAAACTTTTCTGTTGGAACGCTATGAGATGTGGGCTTTGTGATGTACTTTTGTCGTTAGTCCTCACGCCCAGATTAACTATCTTTTTGCAACTTCCCTTGAACAAACCTTGTCTAAATTCGTTAGAGTAATCACTAAAGGAATGCACTATGAGGCAGCTTAAAATTGCTACCCAGATCACAAACAGGGACTCCCAGGCGGTCGAAAAATACCTCCAGGAGATCTCGAAGATATCGATGATCACCCCGGAAGAGGAAACAACCCTCGCCCAAAGGATCAAAATGGCCCACCGTAACCCGGTTGACTCT
>DATINK010000309.1:0-3828 GCA_035474355.1 Chitinophagaceae bacterium
GCAATGATACTTCGGGGCACGATGGAAAGATCCGGCTCTACCCCTATACCTACGATGCTGAATCCGGGTATGAAAGTATGGTGCTCTCCGTATCCGGGAAGACCTGTAAGGGTTCCTGGCAAAAAAATGAAGCGGCTAAACCGTTACCGGTGACTGCTACTGAAAAAACGGCAATCCCCTCCTTTGATATGTTATACCTGAACGGCTCGCAGCAATTAAAGCCTTCGCTGAAGGAATCACCGGAAGCTTTTTATGAAGCCGGCACTATTTGGCCAAAACTAAGACAGGGAAATATTGTCGATGAGGGGCTTCGGAGTATCATCACCGAATCCTTTGGTGAAACCGGAAGAGTGAGCGATATGAAAAAAATATTACTGGACCTGAAGTCGAAATTCCTGAAAGGATATATGGATGATTATAAAGATGTCCCAGACAGCGAAATGGTGGAATATCCCTTTAGTTATAATATGGAGGAATCCCGCTGGATGATCGTTGCCTACCAGTCATCCCGGTTGATCACCCTGGCGGAATGGTATTATACATTCGCGGGAGGGGCTCATGGTACTTCGGCCACCACTTTCAGTTCCCTGGACCTGACGACCGGTAAGAAACTCCATCTTGATCAGATCCTGCAACCGGCGGGGATTGATAAACTGAATGGCTTGCTGGAAAAATATTTCAGGATCAGTCGTGGACTTAAAAAAGATGAGGACCTGACTGAAGGAGGATTATTTGAAAACAAACTGGAATACAATGCCAACTTCTATGTGACCGGAAAAGGCATTGCTTTCAGTTATGCTCCTTATGAGATCGCTTCTTTTGCAGATGGACAGATAGATGTTTTTATTCCTTTTACAGAACTCAGTAAAGATCTTCAGCCCGGGTTTAAAAAATTATTGTAAGAAGCATCAGCCTTTCACGAGCGTGCCTACTTTTTCGCCTGTCACCACCCGGCGAAGATTCCCATCTTTATTCATGTCGAATACAATGATGGGCAGGTTGTTTTCCATGCAAAGGGTGAATGCAGTCATGTCCATGACTCGAAGATTTTGTGAAAGGCATTCCTGGAAACTGATCACATTGAACTTGGTCGCAGTTGGATCCTTTTCCGGGTCGGCAGAATAGATCCCATCCACGCGCGTACCTTTTAATATCACATCGGCATTGATCTCGATGGCGCGGAGGGAACCAGCCGTATCGGTAGTGAAATAAGGATTGCCAGTACCGGCACCGAAGATCACCACCCTTCCTTTTTCCAGGTGACGGATAGCCCGGCGGCGGATATAGGGTTCGGCGATCTGTTCCATTTTAATGGCACTTTGCAAACGGGTATAAATGCCCACTTTTTCCAGCCCGGCCTGCAAAGCCATACCATTGATAACGGTGGCGAGCATGCCCATATAATCCCCGTGTGCTCTTTCAATCCCGGTTTCCGCCTCATTCATGCCCCGGTAGATATTACCACCCCCGATAACGATCGCCACCTGTACACCCAGTTCGGTGATCGATTTGACATCCTGGGCATATTGTGCGATCACTTTATTGTCAAAACCGAAATTCTCTTCCCCCATCAATGATTCACCGGAAAGTTTGAGAAGTATTCGCTTGTATTTGGGGAGCATGCAGGATTGATTTTCGCCGCGAAGATAGGGGAATAAAAAAAATGCTCCGATGAATTGTCGGAGCATTCTATCTGAATTAAGTGATTTTTATTATCCCAGTGCAACTCTCTTGAACTCCGTCACTTTCACATCGCCTGATTCTTTCAGGTAATCAGCCACCGTCTTGCTCCCGTCTTTTACAAAAGCCTGCGCCGTCAAAGTCTGTTCTTTGAAGAAAGCGCCCATCTTGCCTTCTGCGATCTTGGAAAGCATGGCATCGGGCTTGCCCGCCATCTTGGGGTCCTGTTTCATCAATTCCATGATGATGTCTTTTTCCCGGGCGATCACAGATGCAGGCACACTGGCTGCATCTACTGCCACTGGATTCAATGCTGCGATCTGCATGGCTAAATCCTTACCGGTCTCGGCAGCATCCTTATCCAATCCGACCAGCACACCGATGCGATAAGCGCCATGTATATAAGATGCCACGTAAGGAGCATCAATTCTTTCAAATTTTGTAACCCCTATCTTTTCACCGATCGAAGCCAGTTTATCATTCACCAGTTCCGTCACCGTTGCGTGCGGAGCTTTTGCGTTCATCAATTCTTCCAGGCTTTTTACATTATAAGCGATCGCCGCATCAGCGATGCTCTGCCCGAAGGCAACGAAATCAGCATTCTTGCTGACAAAATCCGTTTCACAGCTGATACAAACCACGATGCCTGTTTTGTGATCATCGGTTGTCAGTGCAATCACGACTCCTTCCTTTGCTTCGCGATCACTTCTTTTTGCAGCTACTTTCTGACCTTGCTTGCGCAACCAGTCAATGGCGGCTTCAAAATCACCATTTGTTTCTGTGAGTGCCTTGCGGCAATCCATCATACCCGCGCCCGTCATCTGGCGCAACTTATTTATATCCTGTGCACTTATCGTTACAGTTGACATGTTTTTTATTTTTTATGTTCGAATAGGAACGACTGTCCCACATTCGTACTTCGTAAATCGTAATTCGTAAATTATTTTATCTTCTTCCACCGCGTTGTCCACCTCCGCCACCCGGAGATATACGGCGTCTTTGTCCGCCGGGACCGCCGGGACCACCAGGTCCGCGACCTCTTCCACCACGGCCGGATTCAGCTTGCGCTTCAGCTTCCAGGCGGGCTGCTTTCTTTTCTTTTTCATCATCTCCCACATCTTCTACTTCATCGTCTTTCGCTGCCTGGCGCTCTGCCAAACCTTCTGCTACTGCTGCCGTAAGATAATTGGTGATAATGGCGATGGATTTGGTAGCGTCGTCATTGGCGGGGATCGCATAATCCACTTTATTCGGGTCGCAATTGGTATCCACTACACCAAATGTGGTGATGCCAAGTCTTTTGGCTTCCGCCAGTGCAATATGTTCATGACCGATATCCACGATGAATAAAGCAGCCGGTACACGACCCAGCTGGGAGATACCACCCAATACTTTTTCCATTTTGTCTTTATCGCGGCTCAGGGTCAGTCTTTCCTTCTTGGTGATATTATCAAAGGAACCATCACCCAGCATTTTTTCAATGCTCTGCATTTTTTTCACACTCTTACGCACGGTATTGAAGTTGGTAAGCATGCCACCCAGCCAACGCTCGGTAACAAAAGGCATACTCACCCTGCGTGCTGATTCATTTACGATATCCTTGGCTTGTTTTTTTGTGCCCACAAAAAGGATCTTCTTCCCGCTGCGTGCGATCGCCTTCATGGCTGCCGCTGTTTCCTGCAGGCATTCTACCGTCCGGTTCAGGTCGATAATATGAATCCCTTTTTTCTCTGCGAAAATATAAGGCAGCATCTTGGGGTTCCATTTCTTTTTCAAGTGACCAAAATGTACACCTGCATCAAGTAGCTGCTGTTGTAAGGAGGTATTATTTTCCATGTTATTTTTTTGGCCTCCCCAAACCCCTCCGAAGGAGGGGCTTAAGGGTCATTTTATTTTAAAAATCATTTCTATTAGAACGTCCCTACTCCCCTTTAGGGGGTGGGGGCATGGTATAGGGGCATTAACGTTTCGAGAACTGGAAGCTTCTCCGGGCTTTTTTATGACCGAATTTCTTACGCTCAACAGATCTTGGATCCCTTTTCAGTAATCCCGCTGCCTTTAATGCCGGTCTGAAATCCGGATTCATCTCCACCAGGATCCTCGATATCCCCAGCATAGCTGCTTCAGCCTGGCCCTTGGCACCACCGC
>DATINK010000310.1:0-2237 GCA_035474355.1 Chitinophagaceae bacterium
AGTATCAAGTGATAGAACCGGAAGATCTTTTTACGGAAGGGAATGTTGATAGTGGAGCCATCAAAGGCAAGATTGCGCTGATGGGATATGTGAACGATGATGTGAATAGCATAGAGGATAAGAAGTTCACTCCCATGAACAAAAAATACTATGGGAAGCAGGACCGGGACATGAATGGCATTGTGGTTCATGCGAATATAATTTCCATGGTATTGGAAAAGAACTACATAAATAAGTTACCTTCGTGGGTAAATTTGGTGATAGCCATCCTGGTAGGCTGGCTTCACATGTCGTTCTTTATTCATTATTACCTGGAAAGCCATATCTGGTTCCACCTGGCGGCAAAAATTGCCCAGGTTGCTTCGATGATCTTTTTTGTTTACCTGGGGATCATCATTTATTCGAAGTACCAGGTAAAGCTGAACATGAGCATGACGCTTTTGACGATTGTCCTGGCTGTTGACGTCATCTATTTTTACGAAGCCTGGGCCGTGTGGATGCACAAGCGTTTTAAATACAAAACCGTCTTTCATGCACATGCACACGGAGACGGCGGACATCACGGTCACACGACACATTCCAAACCCCATGAAACAGTAAATCATGATAAACCTCATGATACGCCGATCCCTGAACAACCAAATGAAAATTCAGATCATCATACTTAAACAACAAAATAGCACAAGATGAAAAAGTTCATATACCTTATCCCCATGATGCTGTTTGCTGTTATTGTACAGGCCCAGGATAACACCTATCTCCTGTACAGTTTCAAAGGCAATGTTTCTTTCGTAGAAAAAAATGTTGAAACAAAAGCGCGCGTTGGAAAGATCCTGTATAGCGATGCATCCATTAAAGTAGCTGCCAATTCCACGGTCACGCTGATCTGCAATGAGACGGCTATGTTCACTGTAAAGAAAACCGGAAGCTTTCCAATGACTGCTTTCAGGGATTCCTGTTCCACCCATAGCAGTTCAGTCAGCTCTAACTATATTAAATATGTATGGAGCCAGATGACAACCGTATCCGGTACACCCGGGAGTAACCGCAAAGCGTTTATGAATACGGTGGGTGCCGTTAGCCGTGGCGATATCAGTAATGTATGGATCGATGGACGCCTGGACACTATTAATTATGTCAACGGTGAATTTCCTTTGTCCTGGAAATCCTACAACGAAGCCAAGAAGTATACATTCATGCTGTATAGCAACAATAATATCGAAACGCCCATGTTTACCACCGAGGTTTCCAAAGAGAAATTAGCCATCCCGTCTTTTGCCGACAGGATGAAACCCGGTGATTCGTATTACTGGTCGGTGGCCATCAAGGGAGAAGAGAGCGATCAATTGAAAGTTTTGAAATACATTAAAAAAGAGGATTTCAATAAAATGGTCGACCAGATGAAGAAATCGGGTGGTATCGATGGTGAAGAAGAAGCCGACCAGGCTTACCGCGTAGCCTTCATGCTGGAAGACGCACATTACCTCGCAGAAGCATATAAATATTATGCAAAAGCTGCCCAATTGAAACCGGATAACCAGTTGTACAGGTCTACGCTGATGTCGTTTAAGAAAGATTATGAGATAAAATAACGGATAGTTGAAAACTGATAACTGATAATTTTGGCCCCCAAACACTGGGGGCTTTTTTTTGAGTTAACGTGCTACCTTTAAAGTCACTATCAGTTATCACCTATCAGTTATCGAACTTTAGACATCCTCAAAAATGAAAATTTCTTTTTGGGCTTTAGGCAAAAATCACGAGCCCTACATCAAACCCGGTGTAGATGAATTCACCAAACGCATTTCTCATTATTTCAAAGCGGACTGGAAAATTATACCGGCCCCGAAAAATGCAGGCAAACTGGGTGAAGCTGAACTCAGGAAAGCTGAAGCCAAAATGATCATGGATAGCCTGGACAAGGATGATTACCTCGTAGCACTCGATGAACAAGGCGTGCAATTCAGGTCAGATGGGCTGGCTGAATTTATTGGAAGCCGCGCCAATGCTTCCACTAAACAACTCATATTTCTAATAGGAGGCGCTTATGGCCTTGATGATTCCCTGTTGCAGAGAGCCAACCAGGTTTGGAGTTTATCGTTATTGACCTTTCCTCACCAGCTGGTAAGACTTATTCTCGCCGAGCAAGTATACCGGGCTTGTACGATTTTAAAGAATGAAAAGTATCATCATTAACCCCCTTCCCCCTAAAGGGGGTAAACTGTTTTTCTTTCAGA
>DATINK010000311.1:0-17343 GCA_035474355.1 Chitinophagaceae bacterium
CCGATCTCCGTGTCATGCACCCCGTGATAGATCAACAGCCATCCATGTTCTGTTTCAATGGGGGGACAACCCCCACCAATATAACTTACTTCGTGTTTATGCCTGGGTGCCAGCAAGATGTTCTCTGCGAAATGAAGAAAATAATTTTGCCAGAATACAGGCGTGAGGTCTTCTATATTATTTACGACAACGAGTTGTATATCGGGTCTTATGCGATGGAGGAAATATAATTTCCCATTTATTCTCCGGGGGAAGAAAATTACATTCTTGTCCCAGATGAGTCTTTTCTTACCTGGTGCTACAGGCACCCTTCCATATTCATTATACCGAAGATATTTTTCGTTAATGGCTGCCCCGGACCCGGCCAGGTGACTGAATTCTTCAAAAGTGACGCTGGGCACGACTAATCCCCGCTTATCGAAATGCTTCAGGTCTTTTGAAACGGCTAATGCACCCAATGCATTGATACCATCATAAGCGGTATAAGTAAGATAAAACAGGTCGTCGATCTTTGTTATACGGGGATCCTCGACGCCATGTGATTCATAATCAAACTCGGGAAAAAGAACGGGTTTGTCAGATCTTTCTTCAATGATCGACGCTCCTTTTATTTTACAATAACCAATGCTGGAATAGTTCCCTTTACTTACCGCCCTGTAAAAAAGATGTGTAAAGCCACCTTCACTTATTGACGCGGGATTCAATACGCCATCGTTCTCGAATCCGAGTAAAGTTTTCTTCAGTAATATGCCTTCTTTTTTAACATTAACCATAAGGGACCTGAATCACTCGTTTATTAAATGACAGAATTTATTAAATACTGGCGCAGTATTAAGAAAGCAGGCAGAAAGTAAATGAAGATCAATCCCCGGGATATATCAATGGAGACAGGGCAAAACTTCCAATCTTTTTTTTAACCGTGATTGTATCCTTATCCCTGTTCTCAACTTTTGTAAGAGAGTTAGAGACGGGATCGCTGGTTATTTCATTTTCGATGATCGCGCAAGAGGGATAGAGAACATATCCATCCTCATCTTCCTGATTGTTTACCGCAATATTTTCTTTTATGGTAGTATTCATTTGTTTATGAATGAAAACCTGTTGTCAGAGGCGGAAGCCTTTTACAGAGCCCCAGACCCCGAATGCCCGTAAGAGCCAAATGATAACAAGGATCACAACGACTACATTGAGAATACTTTTAATCTTTCGATCCATCGGTAGATAGGTATTCACAAGATAGAGCACAACTCCGACTACAACCAGGACAAGCAAAATAGTAAGTATAGGCATTATAAGATCAATATTAATACGAGGATAATAACGATGATAGCTCCCACAGAAAGATAAACACCTCCTTTGATGACTTTCAGGTCTTTCTTGATTTCACGTACTTCTTTCCGGAGATTTTTCCTTTCCAGACTTGTCATCTCCGATCTGTTCATCCCCTTGATCTGTTCGAGGCGATCAACCAATTGCTGTCCCCTGCTGTCTTCTGTTTTTGCCGGGCCATCTGTTTTTGAGGAGCCGGGAACTGAATTACTGGAAAAAGCCGGTAGGGCAATTGCCATAAGCAGAACAACGGCGGCTGTCCGGATGATTTTTTTTATACGCATAAAAATTAATTTAGTGAACGCCGGTCACCCGGTGATCGTAAAGAAATGCATGTAAGGCATACTAAAGTTCTAATTGTTTATCCATAAAACTGTTACACCCTTTCGGGTAAATGTTATATAATTCATACTATCAATCACGTATTAAGGGGAAGGAATTCCCCAAGGTATATTTAAAAACATGGAAATATTAGCGGTAACTTTGGAATGGCCCGCCCGGCGCCACCAATACATCTCTTTTCAAATCAAAACGGTCCTCTGAAACTGTATATCAGAAATATGGTTTGCATCCGCTGTAAAATGGTCGTAAAAGACGAACTCACGAAATTGGGTCTGCATTATACAGTGGTGGATCTGGGCGAAGCTGATATCCTGGAAGAAATGTCAAAGGAACAGATCGAGGAGTTCAGAATACGCTTATTGAAGTCTGGGCTGGAATTAATGGATGACAAAAAAAGCATGCTGATCCAGAAGATTAAAAATGTAATTATTGAATACGTCCATTATTCTGACGAGCCGATGAACATCAATTTTTCTGAATACCTGGGTCAAAAATTAAATCATAACTATACTTACCTGGCCAACCTCTTTTCTGAGGTTCAGGGCACCACCATTGAGAAATTCATCATTGCCCACAAGATTGAAAAGGTAAAAGAACTGCTCGTGTATGATGAGCTCAATCTTACGGAGATCGCTTACAAAATGCATTATAGCTCAGTCGCGCACCTGTCCGCGCAGTTCAAAAAAGTTACAGGACTGACACCCTCGCACTTTAAGCAATTAAAGGACAAAAGGCGGTCCATGCTCGAGGATATGTGAATGCTGTAAATCTTGTTCAAAATGATATAATACAAATGAGTTAATAAACCTTAATTTCACCAGAATCAGGCTTATAACACATTTTAATATTATACGTAATGAAATTTCAAGGCAGACCCCGAAGCGGCCCCGTACAACTGAAGAATGGATTTTATATTGAAGTCTGCAACCTGGGCGTAAAAAGCGGGGTAAAGATCTGGTGCGCAGACAAAAAGGCGATGGAAGACGCTGCCCGCCAGAATGGCAAGTATAAAAATGTGATCCTCCTCGGCGAATACAAAGACGGAAAACCCTTTAACGCGGTAGCCGTAAAATAATCAGGCAGATATCCTCTTCACGATCAGCCAGCATGTGGGAATCATGTAAAACGCAATCATAATCCTATAACATTCCGGAAAATAAAAAGAGTAAGCTTTATAGGTGCTAAGACTCCGAACTAACCATGTCAAGAACGACTATTCTTTATATCATAGTATTTATTGTGCTGATACTGATCATATCTTATTTGATCAGGGTGCGGATATTGCGAAAAAAAACAGTACCAGTAAAATTATTTTTTGAGGCTTTGCGGAATGAAAACAGCGGAGAATTTGAGGTGGCTGTGAGCCTCTATAACGAAGCATTAAGCGAAGCAAAGAGATTGCGGGGTCATAATGACCTGGAATATAAAATTATTGAAAAACTAAAATTGTTAAATACGGTCATTGCTTACCAGAAAGGATTCGACTTTCAGAAAGTTGTATCTCCGACGGGGTAGCCAATACCAATCAGCAATTTTGATAAGTCAGATGGTTAGGTAAAGTCCCTGTTCTTGCAGGGGCTTTTCTTTTCAGTTATTGGATTATTAATAAACTTTAGTAAACAATTTCTTATCATGGATAACAACATGTTAATGACACCTGAAAATATCGAACTGGAAAAATCCAAGGCGCACATTGTTGTTGAAATCATTGAGTATATGGCTAATTCAGTTGTGATCAAGACGATCATCAAGAAGTCAACAGGCAATATCAGCATCATGTCCTTTGACAGCGGGGAAGGCTTAACGGAAAAGACCACTCCCTTTGACACTTTCGCCCAGATCATTGAGGGCAAAGCAGAGATCGTTATTGATAATGTATCCCATATGCTCGAATCCGGCCAGGGAATAGTCATACCGGCCCACGCTTCGAATTATATAAAGCCCAATGGCAGGTTTAAAATGATCCAGACCATCATCAAAAGCGGGTATGAGTAAAAACTGCCTGGATGTGTGAATTATGATACTATTCCGAGGATAGATGTAACAGGAACGGGGAAGAAAAGACCCATCTTTAGATAACACTTTATTTCAGCAAAACATACAAGTGTTCAATCCCCACAAATGAACCCCACTATTTCCGGAAATGGAACAATAACAGAAGAATTTTCCCCCACAACAAAATTGTTCAGGCCTCATTCACCGACACGCCTGGTAATTAAAAAACAGACCGGGCAGGTCGCCGCTGTCCTGGCACATGAAGTCCGGAATCCTTTGACCAATATTAACCTGTCCGTGGAGTTGCTCGGCACCTCCCTGCTTGATCATGAGCGGAAGATCTACCTGGACGTAATCAGGCGAAGCGTGTTGCGGATAAATAATTTAATCAATGAAGTGCTGAAGTTCCAATCGACAGAAGACGAGGAAGATGAAAAACATTCTGTACTTCAACTACTCGATGAAGTGCTTGTGCTGGCAGAAGACGGGATCATGTTAAAGAACATTTCCGTGCTGAAACTATATGACCTGGAGGATTGCAACTTCTTCATGAATAAATTAAAGATGAAAATTGCATTGACAAATATTATTGTAAATGCGATTGAAGCGATGTCTTCAGAAAACGGGGAACTGAAACTGGTTACCATGTCGACAGAGACCCAATACATCATTCAGATCGAAGACAATGGTTGTGGGATCAGCCAGGAAAACCTGAAACGGATATCTACTCCATATTATACTAATAAACCAACGGGCCTTGGGCTTGGATTGGCAACGACTTATGATATACTCAGGTCAAATCATGTCGGGATCAAAGTTGAATCAGAAGAAGGCAAGGGAACCAGGTTCAACCTCATTCTGGAAAAAAAATAATCCACTCATCCCTGATTCTGAGAAAAAAGCTACTCCTACAGGACTAATAATCAAGGATTAGCGTCTTTTAGTATTTCATTCCGAATAAATTAGTTTGTCTACTAATGAATTAGTACTAACATTGCTGAAAGAAATTCAGCATGATAAAACTTGCGAAAAGAGAAGAGCAGATCATGCAGGTCTACTGGGAGCTTGGAAAGGCATTCATCAAAGAAGTGATCCCCCACCTGCCCGATCCCAAACCCCATTATAATAGTGTAGCCACCATGGTCAAGATCCTGGAAGAAAAAGGATTCCTGGATCATGAAACTGTCGGCAATCAATACAGGTATTTTCCTGTTGTGGCAAAAGATGATTACCAGCAACATGCCATGAAAGACATCGTAAGTAATTATTTCGATAATTCTTACCCGCGCATGCTGGCTTTTTTTGCCAAACAGCAAAACCTGTCGGAAGATGAGTTAAATGAAATTCTTCACATGATTAAATCGAACAAACAATGATACCTTATATCATTAAAGCGGGTTTGATCCTGGCTGGTTGCCTGGCATTCTATAAAATATTGTTACGCAGGGAGACATTTTACCGCATCAACCGCCATGTCCTGATCGTTTGCCTGTTGATCTCATTCAGTCTACCGTTGTTACAGGTACCGCAACAATGGTCATTGCGTAAAAAGCAAAACACGACAATCATCTCCCCTTCAGCGGATGGGGGCAAAGAACAACAATCGGCAATCGACAACCCTTCGACAAGCGCAGGGACAAAGCAATCTACAACCGGCAGCCAGCCGCCAACTGCCAACCCTTCGACAAGCTCAGGGCAAAGCAGTCAACAGTCAACCACTAAGGATCCGCAATCATCGATCATCAGTCACCCGTCATCATTTTCTTTTAACAATGTAATGAAATGGATCATCTGGCTGTATTGGTTCGGGGTGATCGTCTTTGGCATCAACTTCCTTTTCCAGGTGGTCGTGCTATTATTTAAAGCGTACCGTAACCCGGTGATCCTGGATGGAAAATACCGCATCGTGGAGGTAAGTGGCGACAAAGCCCCTTGTTCTTTTGGCAACAATATTTTTATCAACCCGGAAAAATATGAATGGGAGACCTATAACCAGATCATCCAGCATGAAAAAGTTCATATCCGGGAAAGACACAGCATCGACATTATTTTTTCAGAACTCGTATTGATCTTTCAATGGTTCAATCCTTTTGCCTGGATATACCGGAGAGAGATCGAGAACAACCTCGAGTTTTTAACAGATGATCAGCTGATGCGGGAGAAGGTGGAGAAAACCAGTTACCAGTTAAGTCTTCTCAAAGTTTCGGCTCCTCATTTCCCGCTCAGCCTGACCACGAATTATAATCAATCCATTCTTAAAAAACGTATAGCCATGATGAACACAAAAAAATCAAACCTGCACACCACCTGGAAGTATTTCTTCCTCCTGCCGGTGCTGGCCCTGTTTGCCAGCTTACTGAATGAGCCTGTTGCAAAGGCCGGGTCAAACCAGAACGTAAAAAAAGAAATCAAATCCCCCGGTTTTGGAACTGAAGGATATTGGTTTGCTATTATTAAAGATGATAAGGTCAATATCCGTTTCAGCGAAGATGATGATATCCCCAAAGACATGGACCTCCATTCCGGTCATTCTTTCAGCGCCACGACATTTAAATTGTCCGAACTCTCCAATATTCCCAAAGGGACAGCCGGAACTTTTACGATAACAAGAGAGGCGGGTAAGATGGAAATGAAAGGAAAATTTGAGGATAATACCGGCATGGGTACCTATAAGTTTGTCGCTGACAAGGCCTTCATGGATTATGTAAAAGGAGAGGTGAAAGGATCCCTGGATGAAGATGATGAAGCAGCCTTCTTCTTTATCGATGTGAAGAAGAGCTATGTACAAATGTTGAAGGCAACAGGTTTCAATAACCTGAGTAAAGACGACCTCGTGGCGATGGCGGCATTAAAGGTAGATGCGGCATTCATTCAATCGATCCGCAACAGTGGGTTTAAGGATGTTAGCGGCGAGAACCTGGTGACCCTGAAAGCGCTGGGGATCGATGAAGGTTATATCAAAGAAATAAAGAGTACAGGATATAAGAATCTTAATCTTGACAAACTGATATCATTTAAAGCGCAGGGTATAGACAAAGACTATATCAACAAAATAAAAAGCACAAGGGGGAAAGACAGTAAGGACCTGGACGATGATGATGACGATTATATAACCACTTTTAAGGCATTGGATATTACCGATGAGTTTGCCAATTCATTCAAAACTGTAGGGTTTACAGACCTGTCTAATGAAAACCTCGTCACCTTTAAGTCGCTGGGCATCACTCCCGACTTCATTAAAAGTTTTCAGTCCGCGGGTTTTAAAGATCTTTCGGTTGAAGACATCACCTCTTTAAAGGCAATGGGTATTGCGCCGGATTTTGCAAAGCAATTTGAACCATTTGGGATCAAAAATTTAGAGATCGAGAACCTGACTTCATTAAAAGCGATGAATGTAACCCCGGAATTCATCAAATCTTTTGAAGCCATCGGGTATAAGAACCTGGATGTGGAAGAGCTCACGTCATTAAAGGCGCTGAGCATTACACCAGAGTATATCAAAGGCTTTGAAGCCATCGGGTATAAGAACATCCCGATCGAAGACCTGACAGGACTGAAAGCCACGAATGTTACTCCCGCATTTATTACGGATATGAAGGCAAAGGGATTCAATTATACCAAACTTCAGAAATATATTACGTTGAAGACAATGGAGGACTAGACCCCACCCCCTGCCCCCTAAAGGGGAAATAAATATACTTTCTCTAACCCCCTGGCCCCCTAAAGGGGGTAATCAATATCTTTTCATAATTAATTTGATTTGAAAAATAATTCCCCCCTTTAGGGGGGGTGGGGGGTAGGAGATAAAAAGAAGGGCCCCTGGAAAGGGGCCCCGTTATTATTAATCTAAACAAACAAGACCTGGTTGTATCAACGCCCTACCGAGAATTTAATGACCGATCTTTCTTCTCCGTTCGTCATTTGCAACAGGTAAAGACCCGGCTGCAAACGATCGATGTTATTGATGGTTACACTATTGGTGCCTTCGTATATTTTATTTTGTTGCTGTAAGATCATCTTGCCCGACATATCGGTTACGCGGAACTCCGCGATACCGGCTACAGAAGAACTGAACCTGGCGGTAGCCATGCCGGATACAACCGGGTTGGGATTCATCATGATGCCAGTGATCGCTGCCTGGTCCCTGCGAATAAGAATGACGCTGCTGTATTTGAAACTGCCATCTGCATCCACCATCTTCAGCCTGTAATAGAAAGCAGTACCACTGGCGGTGGTCAGGTCGTCATTGAACAGGTAATAAAGACTTCCGTTACCAGCTGTTTGTGCAGCCCGTGTACCGATAGTAGTATAATTTTTTCCATCGCTGCTTCTTTCGATCTCGAAATGATCAAAATTCACCTGGTTCTCAGTTTCCCAGTTAAGAGAAACCGTCTTATTATGCAATGAGCCTGAAAAATTGATCAGTGTAATCGGCAATGGGACGCTGTTAGAGATAGTGAAGCATCCAAACTCCGATGCGTATTCACGCGCGCCGATAGTGGTGCTGCCTCCCGTTGATGTAAAGAGATATCCCAGGCGTATCCTGATCTCGTAAGCTGAATTAAAAGTAGCGGTATAATACACATCATTATCAGTCGTAATACCATCATGCTCGCTCGTTTCTCCCAGCGCTTTTCTCCAGGAATAACCTCCACTGGAAATGGTACCACCATCATCAAGGTCTGAAGGGTTATTTACAAGAATCGAATTTGATCCCGTGATCCAGCTGGTTTCACGGAAAGTAAAACCAGTACCCGTGTTACCATCGATATCGAAGTGACGGTAGCGCAGGTTAGTCATGTTTACCACACTGTTCGTAGCTACCGATTTGAAAGTAATGACAAATTGTATATAACCTTCCTGGGTAGTAGACATGGTTTGCGGGCTGGGTGCGATCCTCGGTTGAAAACGCTGTGCAACACCGACATCAGCACTGTTATTATCAATATTATCCAGGGTAGCATTTACCATAGATTCGATCTTTACTTCGGCATAAATGGCTTCAGGGTAAGAGGCAACATTGGCGTATTTATATACGTCTCCGGCTGAGATGCCGGCTGTACCGTTATCGGTATAGGTTGGAGTTGCTGAAAAATCCGGAATCATCGGATCCAGTACGATAACGTCATCGATCCAGATCACGTTGTTCTCATTTCCGGTTCCGGTCTTATTACTTACGAACTGCAGCCTGAAGTTGGCTGTCCTGTACTGGTTACCAAGATTAATTGTGACATCATACCATGTACCAGCGGCATATAAACTTCTCAACTGCGTTCCCGTTTTATTGTAAACCGAGGACCAGGAAGGAGACGCGTTCTTTGATGCATTGACAGTGAGCCCGAATTCTGATGAATTATTGATCTCACTGAAATATATTTTGAATTTGACGATTACATCTCTATTGGTATTGCTGCAGGAAATAGCACTCAGGTCAATTACGGGAGACGTAACCGTTGAAGTATGCGTCATGTCCGCATCATCCGTGATACCCATACTCAGGGAGCTGGGAGACGAATAATACTGGGAGGTCGATACCTGTACGATGGAGTTACCGGTTTTACTTGCGGTCCAGGAACCCAGGTCTTCGCTGGTCGTGGAGTTTCCGCTAAACGTTGTTGGAAATTTTTCTCTGGGGTAAGTGTTTTGCGATTGTGCTGTGTTGGCCAGGGCCATTAAACAAAAGAGCAGGGTCGCGGGTACGACGTGTTTCATGATACGGGGTTTAGATTAATAATTAGTTATACAAGGGATCGGAATCTTCTGAACCAACTTATAAAAACCTTTTTTCGGTCTGCCGGTTTTTACGAGGTGGTTTCTCGGTAACAGCGTGATCTTGGTTGGTAAAATTCAGCTGCGTTGCTGTAATAATACGAGCACAAAATACTACGTGTTTTTTACTCTTGCAAGCATCGGGATAAAACGAAAGAGTATCGTAAACTTTCGATAAAATGATTTTGTATGAACATTGTTTGATGGAACACAAGTCATTAGAAGGGCATAAAAGTAGATCTACGATGATAGGAGATAAACGGGAAAATATTTTAAAAAAAAATTCTATTGCACGATAAAATGATAGTATTTATCGTGCAGGGTACGATTGAAGATGTGGTTATATGGTGGTGACTCGTAGTTTTACGTAAGGCCTCACCCCTTCATCCCCTCTCCAATAGAGAGGGGATGAAGGGGTCAAACAATTTACCGTCCTATTGAAAATTTCGTTGTTATCATATCTCCCGCTACCATCATCTGCATGGAATAGATACCGGGTTGAAGCCTGTCAACATTCACTGAAATGGAGTTCTGTCCTTCGTATACATTCTGGGACTGTCTTACCAGGACTCTTCCATTCAGGTCGATCACACGCAATTCAGCTGTACCATGAGCAGAAGCCGTCATTTTAACCATGGCAATGCCATTGGTCACCGGGTTGGGTTGAACGCTAAGGCCCTTGATCGTTTTATTATCTTTCCGGATCAGCACCACCTGGCTGTATTTATACTGGCCATTATCATCCACCATTTTCAAGCGATAATAAAAGACATTACCATTTACTGCACTTAGGTCATCATTGTACGTGTAATCACTTCTTCCCAGCCCTCCTTTTGAAGGCTGGCTGCCTATGGTCGCATAGTCCATACCATTTTGACTGCGCTCCACATCAAAATGATCGAAGGCCACTTCATTATCAGTGGTCCAGTTGACCATTGTATGCCCGTTGTTATAAGCACAGTTAAATGTGAGAAGCCGTACGGGTAAATTAATGATCTGGGGGAAAGTAAAACAACCAAACCTGGATCCATATTGGCGTGTTGGCGCATTCCCGTAATTAGCAGTGGTAAAATTATAATCATAACCCATACGAACAGTGATCGATGTCTGGGGTAAAATGTAATTAGCTGCGACTGCTACCTGGGAACAACGGGATACACCATCTCTTTCACAAACCGAACCGGCAAACCCTTTCCAGTTAGCCCCATCATTATAAACATAAGATACCAGTTCAGTAGGAGCATTGGCATTAATAACTGAACCGGTCACATCTTTAATTACGCCGGTTTCCCTGAACCAGCCACCGTTGCCCACTGTTGAACCATCAATGTCATAGTGGATATAATTGAGCCCGGTTAATCCTCCCAGGGGAGGGATATTTGTATAATCACCGGGGTATTGCTCGCCGGCGGTACCATTTTCAGTAAAAAAACTTATTGTGAATTGCACATAACCCCTGAGATCTGAACCGTTCAGGCTACTGGAAGGGGTAATACGCGGAGCAAAAAAACTGGCGATACTCACGTTTGCCTGGTCAACAGCAGCATCATCATCAATGCTGAAATTTGAACCGTTCATGTTGCAGTTCAGTTGACCATCGATTTTAACGGTGGCGTTGATTTGTGTACCGGCCACATTGGCTACATTATAGAAAGTATATAATGCATTCGCAGCAGCTGCGGTACCCGACCGAAGTGTATTACCGGTAAAACTGGTGATCACATTAGATCCTCCCACACAGTTCTCTGATAAAGCCGGCGTACAGTTGTTGGAATTACAGGAAACGGGCGGATTGGGTTGCGGCGGGATCTGTGAAAAAGCAGCAACAGAGACCAGTAACCCAATACTTAGCAATACGGAATAACACGTTTTCATATCTAAGGGTTTAAGGTTATGAAATCCATGTTTTAAACAGGAAGAGGATAAGACTGAACAGCTTAATTGCTTTTCACAAGTGTGGAAGGATAAAAATGCTGAAGTTTATTTGCGTAGGATAGAGAATGGGTCGTGGACCCTGGTCGACATTGCAGGATATAAAATTCTGTAATAAATTTTGTTCTTGCAATAGCCGGAACAAAAAATTTCTTAATAATGGTTTTTCAATATATATAAATTTGCCAATGTCATCAACAATTCGCTATCATCGTTATTTTACTATCAAAAAAAATTAACAAACACTTGCAAAAACAAAAATCAAAAATTATTTTTATGATTCCTCCCTGAAAAGCCCTGAGCAAATAATCAATAACCAAGTTCGTTCCTATCCTCTGCAAGGCTGAAGGTTTCCTTATTAACTGTTACACCTTATTCCGCCACCCTTAATTCGTAACATGAAAACGAGCCGTAACGCCTATGCCCGCATGCAGGCTATTATCATCATCCTGTTTGCGCTCAACGCTTTTCTTCCCGCTTATTCGCAGCAATCGAACAATGGATTCAAGACGGCTTCTTTCATCCTGCCTGAAAAAAAGAATTTTTTCGGCATGAAGGATTTATTATCTGTTTCCGATCCTGTTGCCCGGCAGTTGCATCCCCTTGCATCGAAAGAAACTCCACAGCAGGCAGAAGTTGTTCAGACGCCGGTGATGGAGACAGGAGCCACCACTGTTGAGCCGCAAGCAGAAGCAAGCAGTGAAAACATGGAATTCAGTTTTAAAACAACGTCTTACACTTATCCTACAACAGGCATGATGGATGCGGGGATCGCTGAATTCCCAGCTGACCAACTGATCCTGTATGCAAAGGCGTTGAAACAATATGCCATCCAGAATGGCTATGATACCAGCTACGCCATTTTAAGTAACATGGGAATGCTATGCAATAAAAAAAGATTATTCATTATCAACCTTTCCACGCTTACGATTGAACAATCCGGGCTTGTCTCCCATGGCCGCGGCCAGGGCCCCACCGTTTGGGTAAAGCAGTATTCCAATCAACCCGGCAGTCGTTGCACATCACTGGGTCATTATAAGATCGGCGCGAAATACAAGGGCAATTATGGAGATGCTTACCGGCTGGAGGGTTTGGATACAACCAATATGAATGCGCAAAGCCGCAGCATTGTATTGCATTCCATGGGCTGCATACCTGAAAAAGAAGGATTCATGCCCGCCTGTGTCAGTGATGGTTGCCCCGCTGTTTCACCCGGTTTACTTATGTCCCTGTTTAAAATTTTAGATACAAGGCAAAAACCTGTTTTGTTATGGCTTTTTGATTCTAACCTGGAAGAGATCGTAGTGAATGCCAGGTTAGAAAAAACAGAAGAAAAGATTTCAGAAACAGTGAGGTCTGAAAGGAATGCGCAGGATGCTGAGGGGATTATGAATTTTAGATTTTAAATGGCCCCCATTCTTTCATAAGTATAATAAAGATTGCATCATTGATGTCTTTGGCATAGTGCCCCCGAGGGGGGCCAGACCTAACTATCTGGAGATAGTTGCAATTGTAGTCAGCCTTCCATTACTATCGATCTTTTGAATACGCGGAATCCAGGCTTCGCGGACATCCACAAGGGAAGTCGCAACATCATGCCACTCGAGTATATAGACTTCACCTTTAAATAAGGTGATGCCAGTTGGTGACCATGAGCCGGTTTCCTGTAAAATAGTTGTAATGATACCCTGTGGGGTTATCTTCAGGATAGATCTACTGCCTGTGGCAGCCACATAAATATTTCCTGTTGCGTCAACAGATAACCCACGGCAATAAGCAGCCGGCGATCCGTAGGGAATATTCCTGATTTCATTACCATGAAAGGTCGCGATGATGGACATTTTTTTGTTCATTGTAACCTTTCGGATGGTATTAGCATTCCCATGACTCGCTTCCGTGATATATAAAGCGCTATCCGGCCCGACGGTTATTCCACTTACGAATTCAAAAACCTTATCAGCCAGGAAAACAGTTTCAACACCAGCAGGCGTTCTTTTAATGATTGCAGCAGCCCCGGGTTGGGTCCTGGCATAATAAATATTTCCATCATGATTCACGACAAAAGGAAAGTCAGAGCAGGTCATCACGGCAGGTTTTGTATTCAAGGGAGTAGCTCTTTCAAAATACTCGCCAAAACTTTTCCCTGTTGCCGAAAAATTACCGGCTTCATCGATTGCCATCCAGTGAAACCGGGATCCAGGGAAATATATCAACTTGTTTTGTTTATCGATCTTCCAAACCCCCTTACCCGTATCGGTGAAATAAATGTTACCATCTTTATCAATTACAATTCCTGAGCCCGGATGAGCAGAAACAATCATTCCCGGCAGCAGGGTGAGCAATAAGGCAATAACGAGCGATGTGATTTTCATTTTGCTTTCATTATCTGTTCAAGGTAATAGATGTTACCAGAAGTAATCAGGGGATTAGATGAAGGGGGAGAAGGGCTTGACGAAGTACTGGAAATTCGTACTTCGTAGTTCGTACTTCGTACTTTTGCCTCAGACTCCACACACTATGGAACAGCTCAAGACCTTTACACCCTATCAAAAATGGGTGATCGCTTTGATCGCCCTGACTCAATTCAGCGTGATCCTGGATTTTATGGTCATTTCGCCGCTTGGCGATATGCTGATGAAGGAGGTCGGCATTGTTCCCAAACAATTTGGACTCGTTGTTTCAGCCTATGCATTCAGCGCCGGCATCTCCGGTTTTTTGACGGCAGGGTTTGCCGATCGCTTTGACAGGAAAAAATTACTCCTGTTTTTTTACAGCGGGTTTATTGTGGGTACTATTCTATGCGGACTTGCCAGTAATTTTCACCTCCTATTAATTGCGAGAATAATTACCGGCGTTTTTGGAGGCGTCATTGGATCAATTTCGATGGCGATCATAACAGATCTGTTTAGTCTCAACCAACGTGGAAGGGTAATGGGATTCGTACAAATGGGATTGGGCGCGAGCCAGGTAATGGGTATTCCTATCAGCTTATTCCTGGCGAATCATTGGGGGTGGCAATCACCATTCTTTATGGTAGCAGGGCTGGCGATAGTGGTTGGTTTTTTGTTTCAATTGAAAATAAAACCGGTCGATCTTCATCTTGAATTACAAAAGGACAGGACCGCATTAAAACATCTCTGGCATACCATTGCCAAAAAGAATCATCGTATCGGTTTCGCGGCAACGGCACTGCTTTCTATCGGAGGATTCATGATGATGCCTTTCGGAAGCGCGTTTGCGATCAATAATCTTAAAATCACGCCGGCACAGCTACCGCTACTATTTATGGTAGCAGGCGTGGGATCATTATTCTTCATGCCTATCCTTGGCAAATTGAGTGACAAGATGGATAAATACAAGCTCTTTACGATCGCTTCCATATATACGATGTTTATAGTCGTCCTTTATACCAACCTTTCGACTCAACCTTTATGGATTGTGATGATGCTCAATGTACTGATGATGGGAGGGATCTTAGGGAGAATGGTACCCTCTGTCGCGTTGTCGACGGCAATTCCTGAGATGGCTGATCGTGGAGCTTTCATGAGTATTAATACTTCGGTGCAACAGATCGCCGGTGGTATTGCAGCCACGGTTGCCGGATTTGTAGTAGTACAAAAAACGAAATACAGCCCGCTTGAACATTATAATACCCTGGGCTATATCATTGTCGTGATCAGTTGCATATGCCTGTTCCTGATGTACCGGGTGAGCCGCATGGTGAAAGCCAAATCTAAGACTGCAAAGCAGGAAACAATGAAAGCAACGAATGAGATCTGAGGTTCAGGGTATCTGAATGCTCTCTTTCACCCCGGGGTAGAGCAATAATATAATTATGTAGGATACAACAGTTAACACAAGTCCCCAATAGAAACAAGTATAAGCCATTTTTAAAAACCGGTATTGCCTGTTCAGCAGGTTTCCAAAATAGTGGAGCTCTTTGATCACAGCTTCCAGTTTTTTATCATTATTATTCATCGTATTCATCATATGCGCCTCATATTCTCTCATGGAATACTCGCTGCATTTTTTATAATGAAGAATATTATCCTCCGTATCCTTTCCGCCGCTGATGCGGAGATACGGTTTTACCGATAAGATGGTAAAGAAAAGGCTGAGCAGGTTGGAGATAACCAACAAGATCAGGGGGACCCAGGTTGGCCTTCCCTGGTGAAAGATTTTCGTCAACCAGGTAACACCGACGGTCAGCAAGATTGAATTCACCACGATCATGATCCTGGCTTTTCGGTCTGCATCACTGATGAGCCGGATATAATTCGAGGAAGTGCCCCTGAGCAGGGCATCCGTTCTGATTTCGTTAGGTATCTTTTCTTTTTTCATTGCTGTGGACTTGCAGAAACCAATCTGTTTCCATGGTACAAGTTAGAAATTCTTTTATCTTCCGGGAAACTAATACAGGATTCGATCAACCAACTTAAGAGCCACCGCCGCCATTTCCATTCCCAACCTGGTCAGGGGTTGTTTGCCACTGATCCTCCTGTTGTTCCAATTCCTGCGGAGCCAGGGTCTTTCCGGAAATTATGTTACGGGTGCATGGCTCACCGGAATTGTCATCATGATCATTGGGTTTGTTTCCGTGATCTATTCAAAAGAGACGTTTGGGAGGGATCTGGAGTTTGTGGAGAAGTAGATAAGGCAGGAAGCCGGGGTTGAAGAAAACCCGGCAGGGAATGATCATCATTTGAAAAGCTGTTCAATAGTTGTCATTGGTAAAAACATTCGGCCACTATCCGGCAATTGTATAAATCCATACCGGGCATAAAAATCAGAGGCTTCCTGGTCAATGGGATCAACGATCACAGCCATGGAACCCATATTTGAAGTAGCATCATAACTTCTTTTCAGTGCATCTAACAGCAGTAATTTACCCAGCTTTTGACCTTGAAATTTATTATCAACGGCTAAACGTCCAAGCAATGTAACAGGCAGGTCCTGATACTTTGGAAGTCTTTTGAGAATGGATCCCGGTAGCTGGGAGTTGGGAATGGAACCATTGGAGAGCGTGTAATAACCTTTGATTTCCTTATCGTCACCGGAAAGGATAAAACAAGCAGCGACCTTTCCCTTCACATCCTGCCTGGCTTGTTTTTGAATATAGTTATCCAGCATGGCCTTGCCACAGGAAAACTTTGCTTTTTCAGGAGAAGTCGCCAAAAGAGTTGTTAGATAACTCATTTTGCTGCTACCACTTTTTGGTAGGTTTTAGCCGCCTGCAGTAAGTCTTTATTGGGTCTTGGAGGATTTGTCAAAGCATCAAAAAAAATTTTCCTGTCTTTTTCAGAAACCAGGATGGCATTGTGTTTTTCGACAATGGCCGTAGCGGCTTCCTGGGTCGTAGAAATGACAAACTCGGACAAAGATTTAAAGCCTTTGATCTTTGCAGCCTCTTCAAACAGATCTTTTTGATAGCGGGAGAGGCGGGTGTCAAATCTCGCCTGTGCGGTTGCGCTTTGTTTTGTTTTTGTAGTACCCATAATGTGCTGATTATCCTGATGTAAATGTACGGAAATTTCCCGTACAGCATATTCAGCGCATGTTAAAATTCAATCACCCAACGCATTCTCAATTTAATACTTTGAAAATGGATGTGTTACGAAACTACTTCATTGATCACTCGGTTTGTCTCGGTGATTTATACAAAAGAGAGTTTTGGGAGAGGTTTGGGGTTTGTGGAGAAATAAGTTTAGTAATACGTGCTATTAAAAATATTATAAAGGTATCTTCTTTGCATTCTCCCCCAGCCACTCCTCAAAATTCTGCAACTCCGGGTTTAATTGCTTTGAAAGCTTTACATCCCGTAGCTGATTCATCTTTTCTTCAAATTCATCATAGACCTGGAACATATTGCCCAGGTCATCCGCTCCGGGGAAACCAAAGCTGCGGTAAACGGAAGCGGGGATCTTATTATATATTACGGGCTCACCCTGGGCTTTGCTGAGCGCATCTGCCATTTGC
>DATINK010000312.1:0-2505 GCA_035474355.1 Chitinophagaceae bacterium
GCTCCGATCCCTTCCCAGACATGTTTCCAGATCATCCTGAAAAAGGAAACCAGGTCGCTGAAGTTTTTCTTTTTCCTGATCATCCAGATAGCCAGCACTAATAATAAAATGAATACGACAGCAACTACAATGATCCATCCCGGTATCGTATTACCTTCCTTATCCTTCGGGGAATGAAGAAAAGTATCGATGAGCTGTGAATAAAGTCCCGGTTGAATGGCTAATGTGATCCCGATAATGATCAACAGCGTAAGGCCGTCCACGATACGTTCCAGTACCATGGTGCCTATCAATTTATCAGCCGGGATCTTTTCATACCGGGCCAATACGGTACACTTCAATACTTCTCCCAGCCTGGGAAAAGCCTGGTTGGCGAAATACCCGATCATCACTGCAAAAAAAGTATTCGCGCGTGTGGGCAGATGACCAAGGGGTTCAATGAGCAGGCGCCAGCGTAGCGCCCTTACAAAATGGCTGGTGAATAAAAGCAGGGAAACAGGGATCAATAACCAATGACGGGCCTGGCGAATAGCGGTTTTGATCTGGGAAATATCAGTGGGCTTGAGGTTTTTCAATGACAACCAGCCCAGGAATACGCCGATACTGAGAAAGAGAACAAACTGGATGATGGTTCGAATCTTTTTATTCATGGGTCCGGACAAATTATTAATTAAGCGGCATATTATCAATCAGGCGCACTTCACCTAAAAAAGCAGCGATCAACACAACCAGTTTTTGTTTCTTGTCCCAATGATCGGCAGGAATTAAGGTTGTAGCATCTGCGATGGCTACATAATCCACCCTGAAGCCCTCTTTTTCAAGCATATTGCCGGCTTTGTTCATAATTTCCTGAAGATCGTTTTTCGGTAGCATTTCTTTCACATAATTCAGGGTTTTAAAGATCGTCACCGCTTTTTGTCTTTCTTCTTTTCCCAATCGCATATTCCGGCTGCTCATGGCAAGTCCGTCTTTTTCCCGAAGGGTAGGGCAGATCCTTACACTGAGATCCAGGTGCAGCAGGGTTACCAGTTTTTCGATCACCTTGCACTGCTGGTAATCTTTTTGTCCTATATATAAATGGTGTGGCTGGCATATTTGAAGCAGGCGGTCCACCACCCGGCAGACTCCCTGGAAATGTCCCGGCCTGTATTTTCCTTCCAGGATGGTTTCCAGGTAACCCAGGTCATAGGTCTTGTCAGTGCTCAATCCTCCCGGGTATATTTCATTTACTGAAGGAAGAAAGAGTAAATCGCAGCCTGACCTTTCAAGCGCATAAGTATCTTTTTCAATGGTAACCGGGTATTTTTCAAAATCTTCAGGGTCGTTGAATTGGGTAGGATTGATAAAAATAGAACAGGCAGTAAAACCGGATTCCTTCCGGGATTGGGCGATCAGCGAGATATGTCCCTCATGTAAAGCACCCATTGTGGGAACAAAACCGATCCTATTCCCTTGCTGCTTTTGCTTTGCAATTTCTTTTTGAAGGTCCCCGGCTCTTTTTACTAAGATCATAATAATGAGATGAATAAACTCTCAATTAGCTGTAAACATAGCATTTCGGCATAAAAACTTTACCTTTGCGTCCTTTCGGCCCGGAAAGCTAAATAAATAAGGGAATACATGTCTGCCAAGAAAAGAATTCTGTTTATCGCGAATGAAATGTCACCCTACCTGGAATTGACAGAATTTTCAGAAACAGTCAATAAACTAGCGATCAAGGCTAATGACAACGGGTACGAAGTGAGGTGCATCATGCCGCGTTTTGGAACCATCAATGAACGTCGTCACCGCCTACATGAAGTCGTCAGGCTTTCAGGTATCAATGTATCTGTAGACAATGAAGATATGCCCCTGCAGATCAAAGTAGCCTCATTGCCCAGTGCCAGGCTGCAGGTTTATTTCCTGGATAACGAGGACCTCTTCAGGCGCAAATTTGTTTTTCATGACGAGCAGGAGAAATGGTATGATGATAATGGACTGCGTACCGTCTTTTTTTGCAAGGGCGCATTAGAAACCGTCAAGAAATTCGGCTGGCCTCCTGATATCATTCATTGCAGCGGCTGGATGACGGGACTGATCCCCGCTTACCTGAAAACCGTTTATAAGAAGGAACCTGTTTTTGCACATAGTAAAATAGTCTATACGATCGGTCAGAATACTTTCAAAGAGAAACTGGGAAGTGATTTTGTAAAAAAAGCGCTTATCCATGCTACTCTCAAAGAGAAGGACCTTGAATTATATAAGGAAGCGAATAATACAGCCCTGTTCAGGGGCGGCGCCGCCTATGCTGACGCGATCACATTCGGTGCAGACAAAGTTGAGAAGAAGCTCGTCGATGAATTCTCCAAGGTGAGAGGCAAGAAAACGCTGATGTATAATGCTGAATCGGATTTAACAGACTATTTACAACTCTATGGCGATCTTGCAGGCAAGTAAACTTAACAAAACCGGTATAACTCTACTCTTCTGTGATTAAAAGATTTCCCGTCCACACACTCATCATTC
>DATINK010000313.1:0-6911 GCA_035474355.1 Chitinophagaceae bacterium
TATCATTGATGCACAATACATTACTTTACCTCGATCCGGGAAGTGGAAGTTACCTGGTCCAGGTGCTGGCAGCAGCCGCACTTGGGGTGGCTTTTTTCTTTCGAAATATTAAAAATTACATCCGGTCGATATTTACACGAAAAAAACCAAATGATAACCCACCGGCCTGATGCCTGCTTCCTATAATACAGATCCATCTTCCTACCGCGATCCATCAGGTTTTATTTTCCAGAAAGATGGCATTCTTTACCGCCAGGTCAATCTTTCCTTCCGGGAAGATTTCGATCATTTTATCAAAAGGGGTTGTTATGATAAGCTGAAAGAACAGGGATTGATCATCGGGCATAAAACCCTCGCGGAAAATATTACAGGCAGCCCCGATCATTATCAAACTTTACAACCTGAACCCATTCCCTTCATCTCCTATCCTTATGAATGGAGTTTTGATATGCTCAAAGACGCGGCCCTTTTAACGCTTCGACTGGTCCGTGAAGCCCTGAATTATGAAATGATCCTCAAAGACGCCACTCCATATAATATACAGTACAGGGAGGGCAAAATGGTATTCATTGATACCCTGTCATTTGCAAAATATAACCCGGAAGAACCCTGGATAGCTTACCGCCAGTTCTGCGAGTGCTTTCTCTCTCCTCTTTTGCTCATGCACTATAGCGGCCAGCCCCTGCAACAAATGCTCCTGGCCTGGCCCGAAGGGATCCCCATAGCTGTTACCAGGTCTCTTTTACCCAGGAGAACCCGCTGGTCAATCCATATTTATTTACATATTCATCTTCACGCCAAACTCTCCCGGAAAAAAGATGAACCAGCTAACAGCAAAGCCCTTTTTTCAAAAAAGAAATTACTCAACCTGTTGATGAGCCTGGAGATCGCCATTGGAAAATGCAAGGCACCCAGCCAGCCCACGGCATGGTCCGATTATTATTCAGATGCATCGGGCCGGGATGATTACCTGGAACAAAAAAACAGGATCATCAGCGAATGGCTGAAAAAGATGAATGGGATCCAGTCCGCTATTGACATGGGCGCCAACCGGGGGGAATTTTCAAAGCTGGTTGCAGACAGGAAGATCCCGGTACTGGCAACTGATCTTGACCAGTCCAGTATCAATCAACTTTATCTTGATATCAAATCAAAGAAAGAAAGATTCATTCAACCTCTTGTGCTGGACATTTCCAACCCATCACCTGCCATGGGTTTACAGAATGCAGAAAGAACTTCATTTACAGACCGTGCGCACTTCGACCTGGTCATGGCCCTGGCGATTGTTCATCATTTAGCGATCGGGAAAAACATTCCGCTGGTTCGTATAGCTGATATTTTTCAGCAGATCGGGAAACAGCTGATCATAGAATTCGTTCCGAAAGAAGATGAGAAAGTGAAACAAATGCTTTCCGTCAAAAAAGATATTTACCCGGGCTATACAGAAACTGAATTTGAGAAAGCTTTCAGGACTTATTTCACGATCGATAGTAAAGATCCGATCCCGGGTTCGGGAAGGACGCTCTACCTAATGACAAAGCATGTTTAATACGCTGAAAACATTTACACGGACAAAACCACTATTCCTTTTCCTGCTACCCTTGTTCTTTGTCCTGCATGGATATACCGGGAATTATGATTTTGTCCCCGTAAAAGATGCCCTCCTGCTGGTTGCATTTTATATGGGTTGCGGTATCGTGCTCGCCCTCATTTTTATGTTGGTATACAGGAATATTCCCAGGGCCTGCCTGGCCGCTTTTATCGTTCTGGCTTTTCATTTCTTCTTTGGAAGTTTTCATGACACATTGAAAAAGATCGCGCCGGGTTCGCTCATTTCCAAATATGCATTTGTCATTCCCTTTTATTTAGTTTGTTTATTGATCATTCTTTTCCTGGTAAAAAGAAAAAAGCCCTCATTGCTTCGCAGCACGTATTACCTGAACGGGTTGCTGATCTTGTTCTGCCTGCTCGACCTGGGCTGGCTAACGACCCGGATCATTTCTCAAAGCAAAAAGAATAACCAAAGTATTCCGGAAGGAATGGTAGCCTGCGATACCTGCGCCAGGCCCGATGTTTTCCTGATCATCGCTGATGAGTATGCGGGAAATCATGAACTAAAAGATATACTCGGCTTCGACAACCAGGCATTCCTGGATTCACTTACCCGAAAGGGGTTTCATCTCATGCGGGAGAGCTATAGCAATTACCAGTTCACCCCTATTTCGGTCTCTTCTATCCTCAACATGGACTATATCGACCCGGATAAGAGAGAGAAGGGAACTTCTGAAATGACCTACTTCTACCGGAAGGTCAGGGATAATCCATTCCTGCGTTTTTTGGAACATTATGATTACCGGTTTTACAACTATTCCTATTTTGATTTTAAGGGACAGGATGCCCCCTCGAAGGAATCATTGATGCCTTCAAAAACCAAACTGATCACCAGCCAGACCTTTTTAAGCCGCGTTGACAGGGATCTGCGTTATTACCTGGTAACTTTTTTTCACTCGAAAAAAGAAATGAAAAGGCTGGTCTATAGTTCAAGGAGTGTGAACCAGGACCTTTTCGACAGGACCCTGGCGACGGCCGGCGAAAAGACCGAACAACCGAAATTCGTTTTCACCCACCTGATGATGCCGCATTTCCAGTATTACTATGATAAGAACGGGAAGGAGTTTCCTTATGAACAATTGGTGGAGGGCACCCAGCACCTGCAGAAGAATTATCTCGAGTACCTGCAATACACGAATAAGAAATTGCTTCAATTAGTGGATCATATCAAAGAAACAGCCACAAAGCCTCCTATTATTCTACTCATGGGAGATCATGGGTTCCGGCATTTCACGCAGGTGATCGATACCAGTTATTATTTCAGGAATTTGATGTCGGTTTATCTTCCTTCGGGGAAATATGAAGCTTTCAAACCTAATTTAACCGCAGTTAACTTCTTAAGGGCGTTGTTGAATACTGAATTTGGGCAGCACATGCCTTATTTAAAGGATCATAAGATTTTCTATCATTATTGAGAGCCTCCCCCCATCCACCCTCCGAAGGAGGGGCTAGATCACCATCCTATTTTTTTTCCAAATTTTCCTAGACCAAAATATTTATTCAGCTTCAGGTTCAATCCAAATTGATTATACGCTGAATTATTCTGGTAATAAACCCTTGCATACCGTATCTGTAATTTGTCGAGCAATACACCCAATCCCAATGAAAACCCATTCAACCCATTCCCGGATTGCCCGATATTCAATTCTTTCCTTCGCAGGTAATTATAACCCGCCGTGGCTTCTATTTTATCTCCCACATAGACCGTTGTCGCAAAAACAAAATGCCGGAATAGTTTATCTATTCCGCCACTTGCCGGTTCAAATCCATTCTCGTTATCAAAATCCTTGTCGTTAAAGCGAATATTATACTGGTGAAGATGATGCGCGGTGAAAGAAAAACTGAATGGGGCATTGGCGAGACGCTTGGTAAATCCTGCCTGCAGATCGAAAGGAAGGTCATCGGGGTCCGTGCCTTCATATTTTTTTATTTGCGTTCCCAGGTTCTTTGCGAGTACTGCGGCTGAAAAGAGATGGGCCGTATCATCATACAATACTCCTATATCCATGGCTATGCCACTCGATCGATACATTCCATATCCCGAATGAATGAATTTCAGCGTGGCGCCATAATTCCATTTTTCCATGTATTTGCGCGAAGCCGAGACCTGCATGACCCAATCCACAGGCCGGAATTCACCCAAAATATTTCCGGCTGCATCGGTCTGTATGGTATTGCCGTAATCAAAATAGTGAAGCCCCCAGGAAAATGTGGTCTTTAATTTTTCGTGATGATAACCCAATGAAAGGTGATAGGTCCTGATACCACTGTAAAAACCATTAAAAACCGCATTCAGTTGTGAATGCATAGCAGGTTTTAATAATGCCGGGTTGTTAAAAACAAGGCCGATATCGTCTGATGGCTGGGAAATGTTGATGCCGCCTAGTGATGATAATTGGGGGGTATTAGGAAGTTTCAGGAAGTTATATACAGAATTTCCTCCCAGGGTTTGGGAATAGGAATTCAATGAAAATAAAGATATGAACAGGAGCGCCCATTTCATCGGAAAACAAAATTAGATGGTTTTAAGTTGTAGGTTTTAAACGAGCGCCAGCTCAAGCACCTGGTTCATCGTCTTCACATAGTGAAACTTTATCCCTTTAATAAAATCAGCATCGATCTCCTGGACATCTTTTTCATTTTGGGAACAAAGGATGATCTCTTTTAAGCCCGTACGCTTGGCGGCCAGCACTTTTTCTTTGATCCCTCCTACAGGCAGTACCTGTCCGCGTAGCGTGATCTCACCCGTCATGGCCAGGAAAGGTTTTACTTTTCTACCTGTGAGCGCTGATGCGATGGAAGTCATCATCGTGATACCGGCACTGGGACCGTCTTTGGGAACAGCGCCTTCGGGAACGTGTATATGTATGTTCTTTTTTTCAAAGAGTTTGCTGTCAAGATTATATTTCTTAGTATTCGATTGCAGGTATGTAAGCGCAGTACTGGCGCTTTCTTTCATCACGTTGCCCAGGTTCCCCGTGAGTTTAAGTTCGCCCTTTCCATCACTCAGGCTTGTTTCGATAAACAGGATCTCACCCCCGACATAGGTCCAGGCCAGGCCGATCGCCACACCCGCCATATTTGCTGTTTTATAGATCTCGTTGCTATATTTTGGCTTGCCCAGTATTTTTTCAATATCATCCTGTGTCAGTGAATCTTTTAATTTCCCATTCATCGCCAGTTGCTTGGCCTGGTACCTCATGATAGAAGCAAGTTGCCGGTCCAGTTCCCGCACACCGCTTTCCCTTGTATAATCCTGTATCACTTTTTCCAGTATCTTATCGCTGATCTTAAAGGAAGAGCTCGATAAACCATGCAATTCTTTTTGCTTCGGAAATAAATGTCGTTTGGCGATCTCCATCTTTTCTTCTACCGCATAACCGCTGAGGTCGATCATCTCGAGCCTGTCCCTGAGTGCGGGTTGAATATTTTGTGCGTTATTGGCCGTGGCAATGAACAGGACCTTACTCAGATCATATTCCATTTCCAGGTAGTTATCGTAAAATGTATGGTTCTGTTCCGGGTCCAGCACTTCCAGCAAGGCGCTGGCAGGATCGCCCCTGAAATCATTTCCTACTTTATCGATCTCATCCAATATCATCACCGGGTTGGATGATTTTACTTTTTTGATCGATTGTAATATTCTTCCTGGCATGGCTCCGATATAGGTCTTGCGATGTCCGCGGATCTCACTTTCATCATGTAACCCTCCGAGACTCAACCTTACATATTTCCTGCCGATGGCATTGGCGATACTCCGGCCCAATGAAGTCTTACCGATACCGGGAGGCCCCACAAAACAAAGTATCGGGCTCTTCATATCTCCTTTCAATTTCAATACCGCGAGATATTCCAGTATCCTTTCTTTGATCTTTTGCATCCCATAATGATCATTATCCAGGGTCTTCTTTGCTTTTTTGAGATCGTAGTAATCTTTTGTATAAGATTCCCAGGGGAGTTCGAGCATCAGGTCGAGGTGATTGTAGACCACTGAAAAATCCGGGGTGCTGGGATGCATTCTCTCCAGTTTTTCAATCCCTTTCTTGAAAAGTTCTTTTGCAGTTGCCGGCCATTTTTTGGCTTCTCCCTTTTTCTGCATTTCTTTTATCTCCTGCAGGTTGCTGTCGCCACCCAATTCTTCCTTGATGCTCTTCATCTGCTGCTGGAGAAAATATTCTTTTTGTTGTTTGTCAAGTTCCGCCCTGGTCTTGGTAGTCAGTTTATTTTTCAGCTCAGCGAACTGCAATTCTTTTTGCAATAATTGCATTAACAAGTCGGCACGCTGGCGGATCTGGTTCAGTTCCAATAAGCGTTGCTTATCCTTGATATCGGTATTGAGATTACTGGAAACAAAATGGATCAGGAAGGCAGGATTTTCAATGTTCCTGAGTATGATCGATGCCTCGGTAGGCATATTGGGTGAAAGCTGAACGATATCCGTCGCGAGGTCCTTGATATTGGCGATATAAGCATCGAAGTCCCCGTCTTCTTTCGGGGATGCTTCCTCTTCCAATTTTTTAATTTTTGCGCGGAAATAAGGATCTTCTTCATATACGCTTTCGATAAGGAACCGGCTCTTACCCTGGATGATGATCGTCGTTCCTCCATCCGGCATTTTGATCAGCTTTACGATCTTGGCGACCGTACCCACAGATTCAAGGTCATTTACACCGGGGTCTTCGATATTACTATCCTTTTGCGCCACTACGCCGATGAGCTTATCACCCTTGTAGGCATCATTCACTGCTTTAATGCTTTTGTCGCGACCCACCGTGATCGGTAAGACCACACCCGGGAACAAAACCGTATTACGAAGGGGAAGTAGCGCGATGTTATCGGGGATGGCAATGCCGTTCAAATCCTCCTGGTCGCTCTCATTCAGTGGAATGATCGGCAGGAAGTCCATTTCGTCCTCGGAACGCAATAATTGGTCAAAACCGTAATTCATTTTCATTAGACAAATTGGCCTTCGACAGGCTCAGGCACCTTTGTCTCAATCGAAGAAGGTTCCCGAGCTTGTCGAGGGATAAATATATAAAAAGGAAAATAGTAATGTCAATATTCATGCCCGCAGACCGGAAAGTGCAATTATGGCATACCAGGACAAAAAAAAGCCCCGATCCTTTGCAGGTCCCGGGGCTTTTTCAACAGGTATCCCTGATCTATAATGCTAAACCAACAGAGAATTGAAATCCCTGGCTTTTCCATTTATCCTGGTTGTCGATATCGTTGATATTATTGAGCCCGATCACGTAACGCCCGTTGAATCGAAAAGCTCCCAGTTTTACCTGGGCGCCACC
>DATINK010000314.1:0-9548 GCA_035474355.1 Chitinophagaceae bacterium
GTAACGAGATAGTCGATCCGGTAAGCAAGGCCTAATAATATATATGCGATCCCCCCGGAAAATTTATCGGCATCCAGGGTCGCTACGAGATCCAGGGTCTGTTTTATCCATTGCTGGAAATAGCTATATTTTATTTCTTTCTCAGCCACGTTAATGTCGGCAATATGTTCGTTGCCCGTGGTTTGCAGTGTACTGAAATCCTGTACCAGCAGATCGTCCTGTTTGTCACCGCGTGTAGCGAGTTCTTTTAGTCCATAATATAGTTTGCTGGGATTGGCGGTATCAAGGCGGGTATCAAAGCGCATGCAGATGCGATCGTTGTCCAGGGCGAACCGGCTATAATAAAGGCTGAAATTCATTTCCAGCAGGCGGCGCATCACGGGTACGGAAGGTTGTGGCATTTTAGCCAGCGTTACTTCCGCGTGTATGTTTTCTTTATCGAATCTGCCGCGCACGATCTTCGAGCCCTGGAAAAGTTCAAACCTTCCTTCCGCTTCATTTCTTTCATACACTACGTTGCGCGTAGAATCGTCACCCAGGTAATCAAAAAAAGCATCCAGGCTGACTTCATATTTTTTTTCCCGGAAGAGGTTTTCGGCTTCCGTCCAGCGATTTACCTTAGCCGGGGGTTTGTTGTTATCAGAGTACCTGCCAAACGGTATGACTGAGGTGGTTGCCGCTTCTTCTTTCTTCTTTCCCTTTCCGAATAATTTGTCGAACATGCCGTTGTTTGAGGAAGGGCAATATACACAAAGAAGGGTGAAGAAATGTAGCCCGCAACCCGGCGTTGGGGGTATTGGGTGTAACTTAAAAATCAGTAGTTTCGCCACGCCCATTTACCGACAGTAATCAATCAATAATATGAAGTTCATTGTATCCTCCTCGGCTTTACTGAAGCAACTGCAGCATATCGCCGGTGTCATCAATGCGAATACAGTTTTGCCGATCCTGGAAGATTTCCTGTTCGAAGTGGAGAAAAATAAAATGACCGTGGTGGCCACCGACCTGGAAACGGTCATGCGCGTTCAGCTGGATATTGAAGCCAAAGAAAGCGGGAAGGTTTGTATTCCCGGCAAGATCCTTCTTGATTCACTGAAGAACCTGGCTGATCAGCCACTCACTTTTAGTATTGATAAAAATTTTGCGATCGAGATCACCAGCGATAATGGTAAGTATAAGGTAATGGGTGAAAACCCTGATAATTTCCCCAAGGAACCGACCGCTGATGATACCACTTCCTTTAAGATGACGGCTTCCGCCCTTGTCACCGCGATCAATAAAACCCTTTTTGCCACCAGTAATGATGACCTGCGCCCGGCCATGACAGGTGTGTTTTTCGAGTTGGATAAAAAGGGACTTCAATGCGTGGCTACGGATGCGCACCGGCTGGTTCGTTATAAAAGAAAAGATGCCAGTTGCCCGAAAAGCGATTCTTTCATTGTTCCCCGGAAACCCCTCAACCTGCTCAAGGCTGCCATCCCTTCGAATGAAGATGAAATAACGATCAGCTATAACAGTAATCATCTATTTGTCAAACATGGCACCACGCAGATGAGTTGCCGCCTGATCGACGCCCGGTTCCCGGATTATAAGGTGGTGATACCAACCGATAATCCTTACCTGTTGACGGTAAATAAAAATGATTTCCAGGGCGCATTGCGGCGCGTGAGCATATTCAGCAATAAAAGCACCAACCAGGTTGCCCTTAGCATACAGGGAAGCGAATTACAGCTGGCTGCACAAGACGTTGATTTCAGTTTTGAGGGGAACGAACGCATGAAATGCCAGTATAATGGCGAAGACCTCGTGATCGCATTCAATGCACGTTTTCTTATCGAAATGCTGAGTGCAGCAGACAGCAATGAGGTAACCATGGAACTTTCTACACCCACCAAGGCTGGTATTATCAAGCCTTCTGACCAGGATCCCAATGAGGAGCTTCTTATGCTGGTCATGCCACTTATGCTGAACCAGTAATGGTTATTACTTTGTAATTTGAACTCTTATTCAGTGTCATGTGGGACAGGATCATTAACTATTTTCAAACCCTCGACCAGCACCCGGTACAAAGGATGATTATCCTGGTGGGGGGTCTATTGATTTTTTGGATCATCGAAGGTGCTATTCCCCTTATCCGGCTCACTTACAAGAAGAATAAACTCAACCATGCAGCTGTGAATTTTACTTTCACAGTCATTCATCTCATTATTCATACTTTTCTCGCCATCCTTATTGTAAAACTATCCGACTGGTGCCTGGCTCAGCAATTTGGATTGGTGTATTGGTTCCATTCCGGGGTGCTGATGACCATTGTTATCGGCGTGCTCGCTCTTGATTTCAGCAGTTGGCTGGTCCATTTTGTCATGCATAAGACGCGCCCTCTCTGGCGCTTTCACCTGATCCATCATAGCGATGCAAATGTAGACGTGACCACAGGACTTCGGCATCACCCGGGCGATAGCCTCCTGCGTGGTATTTTCTTTATCCTGTTAATATTTGTTTCGGGGGCACCCATGTATGCCGTCATGATCTACCAGACATTGGTGGTCATCTCCACCGCCTTTACCCATGCCAATATGCGCATGCCTAAAAAAGTTGATCGTGTATTAAGTTACATAATCGTTTCACCGAATATGCACAAAGTGCACCACCATTGGAAACAACCCTACACCGATAGTAATTATGGCGCAGTGTTTTCTTTCTGGGACCGGCTCCTGGGTACGTTCAAATCGCTGGATCCTTCCCAGATCCAATACGGCATCGACAAACATTATCCTATGGAAAAAGATGAGAATATATTATTGCTTTTAAAAAAACCATTTCAGAAACTGGAGCTCTGATCGTTATGGCTGTAAAAATTCATCCTGAAAAATATCTTCGCTACCTCTATCTGCCCAACCTCTTTGCAAAACGAACCAAAGAAATTCTTGCCGTAAATCCTACCGTGATCCCCCATCGGGAGGAAGCCCAGCTGGTCAATATTTATGTTTATGATTATGACGCCCACCAGGTCACAGAAAAAAAACTGGAGAACATACAGGATACTTTCACCTATAAAGCAAACGGCAGCTTTACCTGGATCAACATTGACGGGTTGCGTAAAGCAGATGTAGAAGCCGTTTGTCAACACTATGATATCCATCCTCTCGTCATAGAAGATATCCTGAGCGTGAACCAGCGTCCGAAAATGGATGAGTCTGAAGAAACCTTATTCTGCCTGCTGAACATGCTCTTTTTTGATATGGAGAACAAAACATTGGAGCAGGAGCAGCTCAGTATCGTGGTGGGTAAAGACTATGTAATCAGTTTCCAGGAAGATGAGCGCCGGGATGTTTTCAACCCCCTTCGTGATAAGCTGAAAATGGCAAACAGTAAGATCCGTCAGCGGGGTACCGATTATTTATGTTATACCATGCTCGACCTTATCGTAGACAATTATTTTAGTGTGATGGAAAAGCTGAGTGAACAGATCGAAGAAGTGGAAGAAGAAATCGTTCGTGGCAATAGCAAGAGGTCCCTGGCCAAGATCAACCAGTTGCGGAAAGAGCTGATCGTTTTAAAACGAAATTTTTCTCCGGTCAGGGAACTGGTCAATGGTTTTTTACGCAGCGAGAGCCAATTGCTCGACGATCGCACCACTAAATACTTTAAAGATGTTTATGATCATATTGTGCAGGCGATCGACCTCAGTGATAACTACCGGGATATTATGACAAGTTTACAGGACCTGTATATTAATAATGTAAACCTCAAGATGAACGAGGTCATGAAGGTAATGGCGATCGTTACCTGCCTCCTGGCGCCACCTACGGTGATCGGGGGTATTTTCGGAATGAACTTCGAGAAAATTCCTTTTGCTAAGCACAATATGGGATTTATAGCAACCGTTGCGGTCATGCTGGTCATCCCCGCTATTATGTTGTATATTTTTAAACACAGGGGCTGGTTTAAATCGAATTAATCAAATCTTTCAAATGGGTCATATAAATTATATGACCTGGTTACTTGTTCTTCTTTTTGTAAATGGGAACTGTACTGCAGGGTTCTCCGTACATGATACTTTGCGCCACGGGGGTGAGTAATTTGGTAAGTTCCATATAAGCAAAATCACCGATCGGTGTTTCGCCACAACCTTTGATCACAACGCGTTTTCCCGTAAAATCACCGGGCTGTATCGTGGAAATATTTTTAAGGAAAATCGTTTTGAGCATTTCTTCCTTATTACCCATCACGATTTCTTTGGCTACCGGTTGCAGGTAAGTAGCTGCCAGCATATAGGCCCATACCGGAATGATCGCATCTGCCGAACAAAACAGGGCTGTATTTTTATTGCGGTATTGTTCCCAATCGAGTTTTTTCAATGCTTCCCTGAAATCCTTTTCTTTCAGGATCATTCCCATGTATAAATGATCCTTCATATCAAAGAGGGCGGTCTCTCCTCTGGGATACCAGGTTTCGGGATCAACCGTGATCAAGCCGCTTTCGGCAACCTTATTAATAATGGGTTCATTCATGATGAGGGGCCCGTAACCGGGGGTTCCCGGGTATACAAAAATAACAATTTGCAACCCCGAATGTTTGCTAACCGGGTGATTGGTTAGAAGCGGGATGCCCGGTTATCCTTGATGGAAGCTGCGTTCTTTAGGGCGTTCACCGGGGAACTGTACATCGCGGTTTGTTTTCCCTGCTGGTAAAGTTGCTTGCGCTGCTCCGCAACATTTGCATTGGCCACCGCGGTTGCGTTTACATTCTCTACCCGGATAACATATATTCCATTTTGCCCCGACAAAACTTCTGGCACTACTTTTCCTTTATTATCAGGATTAAACGTGGCTCCATTAACTTTTGGCTCATATACAGGAAGGTTGCGGGGGCGGCTGGTTAATCGGATGCTATCTACCGTTTCCATGGTTTTGCCCAGCGCTGTTGCCGCTGCTTCCAGTGTTGTCACTTTTCCCACTTTCTTTGTCAGCATCTCTGCTTTTTTCTTATTCCTAAGCAGGGGCTCCACTGCCAGGCGTGCTTTTGAAGCTGTTTGTGTACCGGTTTTATTGATCTCTGTAACGACTGCCACAACATAGTTGTCGCCTACGGGTTCGGGTGTGATCACTTCTCCTAATTTGGATTCGTAGATCTTTTTTACAAAACTGCGCGCAGAGGGCAGTCCCTGGATCCTTGAATCAGCCGGTTTAATGTCTATTGCTACACCCTTGTTAAGTCCGAGCGGTTGTAATGATTTTTTAAAGTTGTCATCAAATGATTTGATATCCCGGCTATCCCCTGCGAAAATATTGGCCTTATTAATTACACTATCATGTGTTTCTTTACTGGCGATAATGGGTTTGGGCAGGTAGGCTATTTTATAGGAGGGAGTATTTCCTTTCTGTCCCAGGATCTCTATATAATGGTATCCAAATTCTGTTTTCACTACTCCTTTGCTGCCTACGGGATTTTCAAATATGAAATCATTGAATTCGGGTACCATCGTGCCGGCTGCAACGCTGTCATAAACACCGCCCTTGTCTTTGCTTCCGGGATCATCTGATAATACAAGCAGGGAATCAAAACTTTTTCCGCTGCGGATAAGTGCCTGTATACTATCGATCGTTTTCTTCGCGCTGACCGTATCTCTTGTCTGAACTAATTGATTCTGATTTTGAGGATCTCGCTGAGCCGTAGCGATCAGGATGTGACGAACCTTTACCGTATCAGGCATTGATCGTGCACCCAGCACTTTGGCCAATGTATAATTAGCGCCGTCAAGGTAAGGACCATAAACCTGGCCGACAGGCGTTTTGAAAATAGAATCCTTGAACGGAACCTGTATCTTTTTACCAGAGATAAAGCCATTATAACCCGGTGTGAGACCTTCGGATGCCAATAACTGATCAACATCTTTTGTTGTATCCAATTGAGCCTTTAAGGATAAAGATTTTTCTTTTGTATAGAGGCTGTCTTTTGTACTGGGCGCTGCACTGAAAGCAACATAAGAGATCGAACGGCTTTCTACCTGTTTGTAATCGTTTTTGTGCTTGCTCACATAGTCCGCAATTTCGTCATCGCTTACTTTGACCGAGCTGTCAGGAATACTGCTGTAAACTTCCCGGACCAGCGTGATCTTACCCAACAGGCTGTTTTCGGCATTTTGTTTTTCAATGAGCCACTTTGGAAAATTGATGCTATTGCTCAGCATCGAATTGTATTTCTCCATCATGCGGCTGTTTTCCAACTGTCCCAGGTAAGTATTGAAATTTTCCTTGGCATCAGCCGTCCCTTTTCTTTTCATTTCATTGATCTGGCGCATCGCTTCCGCTGCATTATACTGTCCGGTAGCGGGATCTGTAAATTGTTTTTTAAGGTCTTCGGGCGGATTGGCACCAAACAACATGTCGTTGATCTCTTTTTTACCTACATCAATACCGAGTTTAGCAATTTCATCATTCAGTACGATCCTGCTGACTTCCTGGTCCCACACCGCTTCGATAGCTTGTTCACGGGCAGCTGATCCCCCCGGCGAAAAACCATTTTGTGTCATGTAATCTTCATATTGCTTGACCTTTTTTTCGAAATCATTGATCTCTATCTTCTTTCTATTAACACGTCCAACGGTATTGGTGCTATTACCTGAAAACAGATTCCGGCCGCGACCGGTGATATAATCAGTTAATATGAATCCAAGCAAAGCAACCGCGATGGCAATAACTGCCACCCGCGCATACTTATCTCTGATCTTCTGAATGATTGACATATCGTTGGTTATGAGTTAAATATCAACAGGTTCTCCCCAAAAGGATTGCAAAAATAGGGTAAATTCGCCACTTTTTCTCCCCGATCGCCTGTGGGTAAGCAGTGTTTCGTGTGTATAAACCCCTGTGAAACGTTACTATGGAACAGGGTAAATGGAAATAAATGAATACAAAATTCGGTCAGCCCATTGACCTGGTTGAAAACACAGCGGTTGTTCTTCCCTAATCCACAGCCCGGAATTTTTTTTTATTGAAAAAGTTTTCCTTCCTGGTTTGTCCACATCAGCGTGAAAAGAATCTGTTAATGCTCTATTTACAGGCCAGTGGCTTGTGTATTACCCGGTGAACCCTGTTAATAAACCATCCTTTGTAATTTTACAGGTTGTTGATCGATCGAATTATCCACGAATTCACACCCCTAATAATAATAAACCTTTTATTAAAATAATTGTATTAATACTATTATTATTCAGAAAGGCGGGATGAAAAAAATATTTTGAAACCCGCTCTTTATTTCGGCTAATATTGCCAACTCGAAAAGATCGCATGAACACGGAAACAAAAATATTCACCGGTACAAAGGGCCTGGTTTACCAGGAAAAAATAAAAGACCTTGGACGCAATGGTTTTTTAGATATCGACCTGGACCCCACCCTGGATCTCTTCGCGGCAATTGAAAAATTAAAAAAAGAAAAGAATGCGGTGTTGCTTGCGCACTATTACCAGGAGCCTGATATACAGGATGTGGCCGACTATATCGGGGATAGTTTAGGGTTAGCGCAGCAGGCAGAAAAAACAAAAGCGGATATGATCGTTTTTGCAGGGGTTCATTTCATGGCAGAAACAGCTAAGATCCTCAACCCCCAAAAGAAAGTTGTCATCCCTGACCTCAAAGCAGGTTGTTCATTGAGCGATAGTTGTCCTCCCCCGCTTTTTAAAAAATTCAAAGAACAACACCCGGATCACGCAGTGGTGAGTTATATCAACTGCAGTGCCGGCATCAAAGCGTTGAGCGATGTGATCTGCACCAGCAGTAACGCAAAAGCAGTCGTTGAAAGTTTTCCAAAAGACCAACTGATCATTTTTGCACCCGATAAAAACCTGGGCGCTTATATCAACAAAATGACAGGCCGGAAGATGCTGTTATGGAACGGGGCCTGCATGGTACATGAAATATTCAGTCTTGAAAAGATCAGTAAACTAAAAGCCAGGCATCCAAATGCTAAACTGATCGCGCATCCCGAATGTGAAGAGCCGATACTGAGAATGGCTGATTTCATTGGGAGCACAACGGGATTATTGAAGTTCACCCAAAGCGATCCGAACAGAGAATACATCGTTGCAACAGAAACAGGGATACTGCACCAGATGATGAAGGCAAGCCCTGATAAAACATTTATTCCCGCACCGCCGGATAATAGTTGCGCCTGCAATGATTGCCCGCACATGAAAAGAAATACACTGGAGAAACTCTATCTCTGCATGGAGTATGAACAACCGGAGATCACCATGGATGAAGAATTAAGAAAAGCCGCTAAGAAACCGATCGATAGAATGCTGGAAATATCTGCGAAAGCAGGGCTATAGTATTTTCAAAAGATCAACCACCTTCCCGCGTATTACGTCTCTCACTTTCCTGAAATCATTTTCATTCATTTCTTTTGGATCAGGAATATCCCAATCAATAAACTGCTTTGCCGGCATCCAGGGACAAGCATCCCCACAACCCATTGTGACTACAGCATCAAAGGGGGCATATTGTTTTACTTCTTCCAGGGATTTGGAACGATGAGCTGAAAGATCATAACCCAGCTCTTTCATGGCAGCAATGGCTTTAGTATTGATCTTACCGGAAGGAATGGAGCCTGCACTATATGATTCAATATTCTTTACAGGCTCCAGGTTAACAAATGCTTCTGCCATCTGGCTCCTGTTGCTGTTTTCAATGCAGACAAATAAAATTTTTTTCATAGAAACTATCAACATAATTAAAGCTCCCATCCTCCCCCTCTCCATTGGAGAGGGGGCTGGGGGGAGAGGCTAGCAACAGCCCCAATCAGTCAGGCCGCCGCCGCAACAACCACCGTTTCCGGGATCATGCTGCATCTGTGTGTTTGCTTTCATGGCTATACTATTTATGGTTAAAAAATACTTCTATGTGACTCCGATCCATCCCCCTCTCCCCTTGGAGAGGAGGTGCGGGGGTGAGGCTAGCAACAGGCTTTCTCATTCTTGAGTTTGAGCGCATCAAACAATGTATTGAACTCAGCATTGAATTTTTCAAAAGCCTTCCAATTGATGCAATAACAGCTCCTGGGGCCATCAACGGTTCCCGTGATCAAACCCGCCAATTTCAACTCTTTCAAATGCTGGCTCACGGTACTTTGCGCAAGCGGCAGGATCTCTACGATCTCACCGCAAATGCATTCGTTTCTTTGTGCTAATACCTTCAGGATAGAGATTCGCGCAGGGTGACTCATGGCCTTGGCAAAATTTGCCAGGTCTTGTTCGCGTTGGGTGAATTCGTCTTTTTTATGAAAGGCCATATCCTATCTTATATCGCAAATATACGATAAGCTGGGAGACTACCAAATTAATTTTCGGGGAAATCAACAGAAAGAGGAGCTTTTCTTTTTTCAAGAGAGATCAATACACCTGCGCCGATGATACAGGCCATGCCCATGGAGGACATCCAGTCGGGGAAGGCGTCTCCCAGCGCCATCCCGATAAAAACAGAGAAGATGATATTGGCATAGCTGACAGCAGACACTATGCCCGCCTTTTCAGCACCGTAGGCCTTTG
>DATINK010000315.1:0-2998 GCA_035474355.1 Chitinophagaceae bacterium
GGCAGGGTCACTACTGTCAGCCCACCTCCAAAAAATAATCCTACGCCACCCGTGAATCCAGGACCATCCAGTCGTTTTCCAAAGCGACGGTCATAGTTGGCAGAAAAAACCAGTCCGGAACCGCCGACATTAAAGTACCATGCCTGTGGCGGACGATCAGTGACAATGATCCTTTTTCTCTCTTCCTCAGTTTTCCTGAGTTTAATGGTGTCCTCTTTCTGGCTATAAGAGATTTGGCAACAAGCTACCATGACTAATAAAAGGGAGAAAATATGTTTCATACTGATGATTTATAAACAATTTACTTCTCGTTCTAAATCTACATCAAATTTTTCTTTAACACTTATCCTTATTTCTTCAGACAGGTCAAAAATTTCTTTCCCTGTTGCCTGGCCGTAATTCACCAGTACCAAAGCCTGCCGTGCATGACAACCGGCATCACCCCTTCTGAATCCTTTCCAGCTTTCACCTTCCCGGGGGCCGCAATGTTCGATCAGCCAGGCCGCCGCAAGTTTCATGCTTCCATCTGTCTGCTCATGACCAACAATATATTCAAATCGTTGCTTTAATTTTTCAAATACGTTCTTATTAACTACAGGGTTTTTGAAAAAACTCCCTGCATTTCCGATCTCCGCCGGATCGGGCAATTTTGATTGGCGGATATTGATCACGGCCTGTGAAATAGCTGCGATGGATAATTCCTGAACACCCATTCTTTCCAGTTCTTCCCGGATAACTCCGTATTCCGTATGAAAAACCGGTTTCTTATTTAGCCGGAATGTTACCCGCATAATGACAAACTGGTCCCGGTATTTTCTTTTGAATATGCTATCGCGGTAGCCGAATGCACAATCCTTTTTTGAAAATGTGTAATTGGATTGTTCCCGCAGGTGAAACGCTTTTAATTCATGAAAAACAGAACTGAGTTCAACCCCGTAAGCACCTATATTTTGCATGGGTGAAGCGCCTACATTCCCCGGGATCAGGGACAGGTTTTCAATCCCTGCCCATCCATTGGCAATACAATGCAATACGAATCCATGCCAATTCTCGCCCGCACCCACACTGATATAAATATGATCTTCATCCTCTTCCCCTTTTTCGATCCCCATCACTTCATTTTTCAATACCAGTCCATCCACGTTGGAAAGAAAAAGTATATTGCTTCCCCCACCCAGGATGAAGGGGGCCCGCAGGGATTGATTTGGAGAAGCCGGTAAGTGCAGGCTTTCGGTCACCAGTTCCTGTAATTCGCTGATCCCCCTGAAAGAAGAAAAATACCTTGCCGGCACATCGATACCGAAGGTATGATAGGGTTGTAATGAGATATTTTCCCTGATGAATGCCACAGCTGCAATGTATTAAGTAATCTGCAAAGAGATGGAAAACTAAATTGTATGAATTTTCCGGAATCTTTCATCTTTGTAAAAACCATCTGCCTTTATGAAGTATCTGATAAGCTTTTGCCTGCTTTTCAGGGTTTTTATTTCACCCGCCCAGGAGAATAACCCCTTACTCAATTCCGGCGAGATCATAGCCAAAGGCGTCAGCCTGAACGATGAAAATAAATTCAAGGAAGCCATTGAGCTTTATAAAAAAGTAAACCGCGGCGATACAAATTATTTCAAAGCGCTATATGAAATAGCCTATAGCCAATATGCCGACAGCCAATTTGTTGCCTGCCTGCAAAACTGTGAAAAAGGCCTGTCAGAGCCCAATGACCATTGGCCTTATTTGTATTCGATGTATGGCAATCTTTTGGATGACCTGGGTAAACCCGAAAGGGCGCTTGCGATTTATGATTCCGCCATTGCCTTGTATCCTTCCTTCTCAGAGTTATACCTGAATAAAGGGACTACCTTAATTCGCCTCAAAAAGTTTGCGGAAGCCGAAGCGGTCCTGAAACAGAACATCCTGATCAATCCCTATATGTCCAGCGCCCATTTTAAACTCGGCCTGGCTGCGCTCAACCAGGGTAAGATCGTGGAATCATTCCTTTGTTTCGTCAATTACCTGCTGCTGGCTCCACAGGGAAGATTTCAGCAAAACTGCATCAGCATGTTGAATGCGATCACGAACAGTACCGATGAAGTCAGGGAATTCCAGCAAAAAAGATCAACCGAACCGATTGAAGATTTTGCGCTGGCCGAAAGGATTGTGCTGTCGAAGATCGCCCTGGATAAAAATTATAAGCCTTTAATAAAGCTGGATGACCCGATCTCGCGCCAGATACAGGTGCTCTTTGAAAAAATTTCTTATAATGAAAATGAGCCCGATTTCTGGATGCAATGTTATGTTCCTCATTTCAAACATTTTTTCAGTTCCGGCCAATTCGAAGCCTTTACCAACCGTCTTTTTTCCGGGCTCAATGTTGAAGTCGTCCAGGATTATGTCAAAAAACATAAAAAAGAACTGGCTGCGATCGTTGACGAAGCCTCCGCTTATTATGAAAAGCTGCGTTCCACCCGGGAACTGAATTTCAATGCCAGGGAAAAAAAGAGCGACTGGTACCATTTTGATGAAGGCGGTTTGTATGGCAGGGGATATTTTAACAGCGCTGGAGATGTTCCGGTGGGTGATTGGGAATATTATTATACACCCGGGAATATCCGCACGAAAGGGAAATTTGATGAGAAGGGTGAAAAAGACGGAGAATGGACCTATTATCATTTCAATGGGCTGGTCAGAGGCAAACAGCGTTTTAATCATGGAACACAGGATGGCAAAGAGGTCTTTTATTTTGATAACGGGCTCATTTCTTCAGAAGGACAGTTTCAAAACGGATTGCAAACCGGCCAGGCAAATGTGTATTTCAGGACGGGCCAGTTGAATTCTACTGCGCACACGATTGACGGCAAGCTGGATGGTGAAAGAGTAATTTATTATAACAACGGGAACAAGCAGGCCCTCGAAAATTATAAAGCAGATTCCCTGGATGGGCAGTCAATGAACTGGTATAATACCGGTCCGCTACAGTCGAAGAGCCTGTTTAGCAATG